>JAYTNK010000079.1:0-2821 GCA_043748375.1 Cytophagales bacterium | reverse complement strand
CTCAAAAGCGTTGAGCAACCCCTATATTTATTTGTATGAATCTACAGCTGACACGCAAGCCCAAAAAACAGTAGAGTTTTTGAATACACAAGGCAATAATAAAAATGTGATTATCTTTTATGATGATAACAAGAAAAATAAAAACATAGCCACTCTTGTAAAACAACGCGCTGAAGCCATGGGCATGAAAGTTATTGCTTTCGAAGAAGTGGGCATAAGCGACCTTACACCCATTAAAACTACTTTGCAAAAATACAACCGTTATGAAGTTGGTAGCATATTTGTAGGAAGTACAAGTAATTTGGTTGCGGAAGAAGTAGTCAAAACACTGGAAGCCGAAAACTACGAAATCCCTGTGATTGTGCCAGAAGCATGGCTTCGTTTTCAAAATATAGATTTTGATTTGTATGAAAAAAGAAAAATCTATATACTACACCCCGAATATATAAATACAGAAGACGACAAAAACCTGCCCTTCAAAAAAGCATACGCAAACCTTGCACACCACGAAATAGCCAATAATAATAACTACCCCTTTATTGGTTATGAAATCGTGCATCATTTGGCTAAGCTATGGCAGGAAGCAGGCACACATACCGACTTCGCCAAAGCACTCGCTAAAATAAACAGCTATGAAGGCAAAACAAGCGAATGGCTACAATATGCAGACAAGCAAGATAATCAATTCGTGCCTATATTGCGCATCAAACATGGCGAATTAGAACTCGCCAATAAACCAAAATAATTAAAAAAATGCTATGTATAATATATATACATCAAAATAATGAAAACGGAAAAGAAAACACCCAAAAAAGTATTTGACTTAGGTAGCAAAAGCTATAGTCTCGCATTAGGACGGCTATTACAAATACGCAAAGAATTGAGTGAACAAAAATATGCCCAACTCTCTGCACTTGCTATGCAAAAAATAGCCGAAAAAATAGAACTAATCGGCTTTGAAAAAATTGCAAAAAAACTATTTGATAAATTAGGCAAACCCACAGATGGCTTATATCAAGATATCACACCCGAAAAAATAACACTCTTCATAGAAGCCGCCACCCTATATTGGCAAAAAGGCTATGCCCAAAACGAAGCGCACAAAGCCGAAGTAAAAGCAATAAAAAGACAAGAAACTCTTGCCCGAATAGCAGAAACAACAAAAAAAAGAATACAAGAAGCTAAAGAAAATAGTATATGAATTTCGCAAACAAATTTATTTTTGCTAATCATACAGACGTAGGCAAAACACGTAAGCAAAATGAAGACTCCATGGGCTTTTTTGAAAGTTCCAAAGACAATGGCTATGTGTTCGTAGTGTGCGATGGTATGGGTGGACACGTAGGTGGCGCAACCGCCTCGCAAACGGCTATCAAAGCCATTCGCTATTTATTTGAGCAAGACAATGTTCCTGACTCTCGCGAAGCTATCCGACAAGCCATCAAATTTGCCAACCAAGAAATTTATCATAAAGCCCAATCCACACCAGATTTGCGTGGTATGGGGACTACTTGTGTGATGCTTGTCTATAAAAATGAGCAATGCTACATAGGGCACGTAGGCGATAGCCGACTATATTTGTATAGAGATGGCATACTCTCCCAAATTACTAAAGACCACTCTTTTGTGCAAACACTTATCGATACAGGCGTAATAACTGTGGCGGAAGCGGCTGTTCATCCACGCCGAAACGAAATCCTGCGTGCATTGGGAACAGAGCCTAAAGTAGATATCGAAGTGCGCCCTATCCCGTTTTTACCCCAAATTAATGACGTTTTATTGTTATGTAGTGATGGGTTAAATAGTATGTTGCACGACTCCGAAATAGAAGCTATCCTAGATGAACGAGGCGATTTACAACAAAAAGCCCTGCGCCTTGTAGAAGCCGCTAATAATAGTGGGGGTTTAGATAATACTACTGTGCAATTAGTCCAGTTCTTGGTAGGAAAGTCGCCACAAGAAACTGAAGCAACTACTTTTCACCAACCCTTGCCTACCAAATCTAAACTCTCGGATACGAATCCGATAGGCGTTACCTCCTCGCATTTTCCAACTGAAAATGAAGACGTAAAAAAAAAAGCATATCATGAAGTAGATGCCCATAGCGAACCTAAAAAAAATGCGCCGCATACTAAAACACGCCATATTGACGATACAGACTTCATAATCAATGATAATAATCAAGACGTAGGCAAGTTCAGAAAATTATTGTTCAACGTATTTTTAGGCGTGTTTGGTGCAGTTTTTTTGTATGTTATCATGCAAACCGTATTTGATGATGTCAATTTTCTAGGAAGTAGAGGCAGTATAAAAGCCGACAGCCTGAAGGCAATAGAACTCCAAAACCAGTTTTACACTTATTTTTGGAACTCTACACCCGCCCTAAAACAAACTAAAAAGACGATTGACGAAACAAAACAAACTATCCGCGAGCTAAAAGAAATGAAAAATAAAGCGAAACAAGCCGTAGATGAATTGTTTAATGCTAAAAAGGTTACACAAATTAAAAATCAATTCGCCGAAAATTTTTCTAGCCAACAATTAGAGGAGTTAGCCAAAAAATATGGCTCTAAAATAGAGTGGATTATGAAAGCAAACGGGCTAAAAAACAAACAAGACCTCAAAAAATTGGACAGTTTATTTATCCCAAAAACTGCCCCAAAAAGTGAACCTGCTAAAACCGTTACAGATACTACAAATAAAAAGTAGTTAGCCTGCATTTTTTTTATTTTTTCACTACATAGAAAAATAGTACATATAGACAGTTTTTAGGCTTTCTAGAACATTAAGTATCTGTAACAACACTACCAAGTCAATTACT
>JAYTNK010000078.1:0-5830 GCA_043748375.1 Cytophagales bacterium | reverse complement strand
TATATTTGATAATTAGGTGTCGGTTCTGTTTTTGGTTGGCTCGCGAGAGTATCTAATGTTCGAGGAGAAACTTCTATTACATGATAGGGGAAATATTGTATTCGTTCAGGATTTCCATAAACAATAGATTGAACATACCTTGTTTTTTTTGCAACTATCTCTTTTGGTTTACCCACTACTGCCCCATTTTCAGGCTTTCGCACTATTACACTTGTACGATCTCGTTGTCGCTCAAACTTTTCGGCAACCATAAAATAGGCATAATAAAAAGCAAAAGAAAAGATACCAAGCAAAAATACAAATATAAATATTCTTTTTAGTTTCATATTAAATACACATTAGAAAATACTTTTTCTATTTCAATTTTAGTCGCGTTTCATTGGTTCAACGAGTTTATCTTTACCATAAATTACCTCATCGCGTTCAAAGAAGGCAGGAGCCATCACATTGTTTTGCAAGAAAATAGCCTCTTTAGGACAAGCCTCTTCACATAAGCCGCAAAAAATACAGCGCAACATATTAATTTCGTAAGTAGAAGCATACTTTTCCTCTTTGTATAGATGCTCTTCTCCTTTTTTACGCTCTTCCGCTACCATTGTAATAGCTTCAGCGGGGCAGGCAAGGGCGCATAGACCACAAGCTGTACAGCGTTCTCGTCCTTGCTCATCGCGTTTCAAGATATGCAAACCGCGAAATACTTGGCTCATAGAGCGTTGTTGTTCAGGGTATTGAATAGTTGGCTTTTTCATGAAAAAGTGCTTCAGTGTAATAGCCAAACCTCCTGCAATGGCAGGCAAGTATATTTTTTCGGAAAAAGTCATTTTTTTATTACTGACTTTCTTAGACCTATTAGTTAATTGCATAGTTATAAAGCGAAATAAAATAAATTAACCTAAATGATATGAAATCATAGTAAACTTCATACCAACATCTTCCATAAAATCCTCTGCCTCTGTTCGCAAGTCATAATTATCACGCGGATAATACCAAACTACTTGTACAGGTATCCCCTCTTCCAATTTACCTTTCAGAGATTTTAGCAATCCTAAAATGCCTTTTGAGGAACTCGTATTAAAAAATGTGAGCTTAAATCTAAAAATAAGCCTGTCGCCCGCATAATCATCAATCCACCGTTGTAATTCTCTATAAAAGCCAAATGCGTCTTCCAAATGCGACTCACCAGCTAACTCACACACGCCTGTAAGCGAGCTAAAATTAACAAAGGGTCTGAAATAAGGACCTGCACTCCCTTTGATATAGAGGTTTTCCATGATAGGTTGCGTATTTAATTGCAAAGATAAAACTTTATTGCAATTATGTAGAAAAATCCAAAAAAATTATCTCTATATTACAAATTATGTGCTTCTCGTTGCATTTTCATGTGCTTAATACCTGCTTCATAAAAAGGCGCGCCTACAGTTTCAAAGTCAAACTTGCGGTATAAACCTATAGCACTTTCTTGTGCGTGCAGATAATACGTCTTGCCTACCGCATCGGGGTGTGAGGCTATATCCGTCAAAACAGCGGCTACCAAATGCTTGCCTACGCCTTTGTTGCGGTGGGTAGGCAAGACCGCAAAGCGTTCTAATTTAACCCCCTTATCAGTAAAACGCCAACGTGCCGTACCGCAATATTCGTGAGTTGTATCGTCTAAGGCTATGAACTGTGTGGCTATAGCGTCAAATTCATCATATTCCTCTTCAGCAGAAACGCCTTGCTCTACTACAAATACAACATGGCGAATATGCCTTGCCTGTGCGTATTCTGGCGTGTCGATGATTATTTTTTTAGTCATAAATTTAGTACTTGAAATAAGTTTCGATTATTATTTTAGCTTCAGCATTTTTTTGCTCGCCTGCGTTTACCAAGTTGGCGTAGGCGGTCGCCCATTTTTGTTGGGCAAGCTGGGTAAGTGCAAGTTTATATAAAAGTTCGCCATCAGGTGCTTTTGCATCTACAACTTCCTGCAAATACCTTTCGGCGGCTGCGTAATTCTTTGTTCGTGCTTCCAACATTCCAAGCATGGCTTTAATTTCTGTCGAGGCAGGGAATTTTTTTAAGCCCTCAATACAAAAAGATTTAGCTTTCTCATGTTTTTTTTGCCGTTCATATATGCTACCAAGTAGTTGATAATCAATAGCCTCTTTGCTCAGTATCATTTTACGTTTGATGCTTGCCTCCCCTTTTTTATAGTCTTTCCTTAATAAATGAATAAAACAAAGGTTGTAATATACTTGTATTTTTTCAGTATTTAGTTTAGATACTTTTTCAAAATATGCCAATGCCTTTGGTATTTTATTTTCGAATAATGCTATAAAACCCAAAGATTCGTAGGCAAGTGTTAGATTAGCCACTTTCTTTTCTGCTACCATTTTCTCAAAGGCATCCTTAAGTTCTCTGAGTTCGTTTAAGTCATTTTTACTAAATTTGAAAAAAGATGACAGCAACATTTTATCAAGTTCAAAATCTGTTTTATTGGCTTCTGAAAGGGCTGCTCCTACAACAACCCCTTTATAAAATACCCACAAAATCCGAGCATACAACTTAAAAATTTTGAAATCTTGTCTATTAGGATACAAGTCTATAGCTCTATTCACATAAACCAAGTCTTGTTGTATTTTTTTTATGGCTTCTTCTATCGTTTGCCCTTCGCTTTCAGCTTGAGAAAGTGCCGTCATCGCATTAAAAACATCCGTTATTGCATAAAATAAATGGGCATTCAATGCCGTAATATCGTGTATCAATGCCTCCTCAAAATATGCCTTTGCTTCTCCATACTGTAAGAAAAAAAGGTATAGCTCGCCTGCTCTTTGATAAACTTTTGCACTATCAGGCATATATTTTTGAGCGGTAACATATTCAGTAAAAGCCTCTTGAAGTTTCAATTCACTTTCTAATAACACACCTTTTTGAAAATAAAGCGATCCATCTGTAGGGTTTGCTTCTATATCGCGTGCTAATAAAGCATAACTTTGTCTTTTATAGTCGTTCCTCTTGCTTGTATCAGCTTCTATGTCATACATCTCAAGGTTAAGTTTCAGGTCATAAGGATTTAACAAAAGGGCAGGCAAGATTTGGCTTTTGCGCAACTCGTTTTTGATTTTTCTCTGTTTTGTAGTAATTATTTCACCTCGTACTTCATCTTCTTTGCACTGAAAAGCAAGTGATATTTGTATTCCTATAGTAGTGCTATCTATAACTTTTTGCACAATCGCAACATCCAAAGCTTTTGTAGGTTGAAGCGTAGGCTGTGCGTGCAGGAAAGGTAACCGCATAAAAGCGATTAGAAAGAGTAAGCAAGTTATTTTCATGTTTTTCGGGTATTATGTTTAGATAAAAAGAAAACAAAGTTTTTGAATATAATGTTTTTTTCTACTACTTGATAGAAGACATAAGCTATAATAACCGCAATTAGCATAGCCACAGGAATCATAGCTATCCGCAAAAAGGAATCAGTCGTTTTTTGTTCTGTAAAGCCAATTACCTTGCCTGCCACTAAAACATGGGTAAGGTATAATGAATAAGATGTTTTGCCAAGAAACGCCCAAATATAGGGGATTTTAATGGTTTTTTGTTGCGCAATTTCATATAAAATAAATAGACTTGCTATCCCTCCTATAAGGGCTGAAAAAAGTCCTATATGCCCAATAACCAACCCTATACAAACCGCCATACTTATGCAACATTCAGTTTTTGAAAGTTGTTTCAAATGGAATTGGCATAAGTGTATGCCCATACCAAATAAACCCACGTATTGAAATAAAAAGACATCTTTCGGAATAAGAAAAGACAAAGCTATCCAAATCCCCCAGCTTATATATCGAATAAAAATATTTTTCTTAGGCAATAGATAAGGGAAAAGCAAGCCTATCCAAACATAATATTGAAACTCTATAGCCAATGTCCAATAAACAGGCACCAACCAATCGATACCTATAAAGCTATTCAGATACAATACGTGAGCAAGTAGTTGCGTCCAATCAAAGTGAAAAGCTGTTTTTTTATAACTTGCCACCAAAAATGCCATGCACACAGCCAGCAAAAGGGAGGCAAGATAAGGAATTTCTATCCTCCAAAAACGGCTGCGCATGAAGGCAAAAAAACGCGATAGGGTATAGTTTTTTTGGGCAAGACTATACGGAATAACAAATCCAGAAACTACAAAGAATACATCTACACCATACGAACCAAATTTTCCCGCTATTTTTATCCAGTTTGTATCTACTAAATAGGCAGAATTACCACAAGTAAAATGAAAAAAGCAAACAGCAAGTGCCGCGACAGCTCTTAAAAAAACAATGGAGTTAAAATACATTTTTGTTTTTGCTTGTTTTTAACTTGCTATTTTCAAATTAGTAGTTTTAACACTGCCGTTGTTGGTATAGGTTGTAGAGCTTGAGTGATGACTATTATTAACTTCTATTTCATTGAACAAGAATACACAAAGCGTGCGTCCTTCAGCTTCTATCTTGCCTGCCACCACCTCAATCGGGAAGTCGTGTCCACGCCTATCTGTAACTTTTCCGCGTACTGTTTGGCTGAAAAAGGGCAGTTGCAAAATCATACGTTGGGTAGATTCATCACGCCAAAGGTTGTTTTCAGTTTCTAAAAACAGTTCTACAGGTCTATTTTCAAGTTCAAGGCGTTTGTATCCAAGCCTTTTGGCTACATACAGATTGACAAATTGGATATGGAAACTATCATCTGTAATAAACATACCTGCGTACACCCTACCCAATATGGCATTATAAATGGCAGCTTCTTCGGCAGTACGATTAAGCTTGCCTTCGAGTTGTAGTATCCATTCTTGTCGCTCGTCTGCTTTTTGGCGTAGTACTGCCTCTCTCTCTTGCGATTCGCGTGCTATTTTTTCAGAAATGGCAAGCATCATTTTAGTTTTTTGGTTCGAATGCAAGGCTACCAACGCATTGCCAATCCGCTCTGACAACAATTCTATGAACTCAATTTCAAAAGGTTGATAGAATTGAAAAGACATTAGCTCAACTATACCCTCAATACCATCTTCAGCTCGTATAGGCACTATGAGCAGGCTTTTGGGAGCGGCTTCGCCCAAGGCAGACGATATGTAAGCATAGTCTTGTGGAATATCTTGAATGAGCATGGTTTGCTCGCTCGACCAAGCAGTGCCAACTAAACCATCACGATAATTGATACGTTTTTGTTGAAATTTCTTGCGTTGATACGCATAACAAGCTTTTAGCTCAAGGTATTTCTCTTGTGGATTATCAGCATTTACGACAAACAGCCCGCCTTGCGCACTTTTAGTGTATTTTACTAATTGTGCAATAATTTCAAAGGCTTGCTTCTCCATATCTATTTGATTGTTGCGCAATATCTCATTGAAGATACTAAGTCCTTCGGTAAGCCACCTACGTCTTGATTCGCTTTCTGCAAACTCTTCAAGTTTACGATTTTTCTCATTGGCTTGTGAAATAGTTGCTTTCATTCGAACAAGCATCTCCTTGAAGCTACGCGCCAAACTACCGATTTCGTCTTGGCTGCGAATAGTATCCAAGAACTGCTCCTGGTTGCGCAAACCTTTCGTTACCGATTGGGCGATGCGGTCAAGTACAACAATCGGCATTGCCATTTGATACGAGATAATAAGCACAAAAAACACAGCCAACAACAACACCGTAATAGCAAAAACATACAATAATTGTGTGGAACTATTGGTAAGGCTTTGTGTCTTAAGGGCTATCTCCTCCGATATTTGGGCAAGTTTTTTTTCTATTTGGGTGGTTGTAATGCCTATTTCGGTATAAAGTCCATCTTGTCCACCTTGCAAGCCCATTACTTTGTCTATTTC
>JAYTNK010000077.1:0-5158 GCA_043748375.1 Cytophagales bacterium | reverse complement strand
GCAAGCTCTTTAAAAAAGAGTGGGTCTTCAGCGAGTCGCTCTTGCGACCAGGCTTTGTTGTTTTGGAGGAGTTGTTCGTATGGGCGCATTTACAAATTTGGGGGCATATTAGACTAAGTACAAAGTTACCATTATTTTTGATTTAGAAGCGTTTAGCCGCACATTTAATTGTAAAATTATATAAAAAAAAGGTTTAATGCTATTTTAGGAATAAAAACATTAAAATTAGGTTATCTGTATGCTTATCGTTACCTTTGCAAAGGATTTAATTTATCACTCCGCCTCCTATGAAAATCTATACCAAAACAGGTGATGAAGGGCAAACAAGTTTGATAGGCGGTACACGCGTATCAAAAGCGCATTTGCGCATAGAAACTTATGGCACTATAGACGAACTGAATTCATACATTGGTTTAGTTCGCGACCAATCCATAAATAACAAACGACAAGCCGTTCTATTGGAAATTCAAGATAGACTTTTTACTATAGGCTCCTCGCTTGCGGCTGACCCCGAAAAGTCAAAAATGAAAATCCCAGACCTTAAAGTAGAAGACATCACCTTGCTTGAGCAAGAAATTGATGCCATGACAAACCTCTTGCCTGAATTACGCAATTTCATCTTACCAGGCGGGCATCAAGCCATTTCATTTGCACACATAGCACGTTGTGTATGCAGACGAGCCGAACGCTTGTGCATTGCCTTGCAAACAACCGAATTTGTGGCGGATTTGGTAGGCAAGTACCTCAATCGTTTGTCCGACTATCTATTTACACTTTGCAGAGCTATGCATCAAGACCTCGAAGTGCCTGAAACGGCGTGGAAACCACGCATCTAATTGCCACGAGGCACGAAAAGAAAATATCCATTACAAAAATATGAAGTATATCATCTTAGATTTGGAGGCTACTTGTTGGGAAAACAAAGACCACCAACCCAATGAAATCATTGAAATTGGAGCGGTCTGTGTCAATGAAAACAAAGAAATCATTTCAGAAATTGACTTGTTTGTAAAACCAATCGTTCACCCTATATTGTCTGACTTTTGCAAGCAACTGACTACCATCACCCAAGACTTAGTTGATAATGCCCCCACCTTTCCTACTGCTTTGGCTACCTTCCAAGCTTGGATGCATAGTTTTGAAGACGATTATTGGCTCTGCTCATGGGGGTTTTATGACCGCATACAATTCAAAAATGACTGTGAATTACATAAACTCGATGCTGGCTGGTTTGCCCAACACATCAGCCTAAAACACCAACACGGCACCATGAAAAAGAAAATAGGCGGCTTTGGTATGAAGGCAGCTTTGATGCAAGAAAAAATACACATGACAGGTACGCATCACAGAGGTTTAGATGATGCTAAAAATATTGCCAAAATCTTTGTGAAATATTTTGATAAATGGGAATATAAAGAGCTTTCAGCCTAAAAACCCCACCCTTTTCCACCTTTTTTACTTTCTTATCAATATGATAGCAACCTTAGATATACCGATTCAACGCGTAGCAAAATCTCGCCTACCTGAAGTAGACTTCGCGCATTTGGGCTTTGGGCAAGTATTCTCAGACCATATGTTGGTAGTAGATTTTGCTGACGGCGCGTGGCAGGAACCCGTTATTATGCCTTATGGCAAAATGGAATTCACGCCTGCTTTGATAGCACTGCACTACGGACAGGCAATATTTGAGGGCATGAAAGCCTACTGCACCCCTGATGGAGAAGTACAACTTTTTCGCCCTTGGGAAAATTCAAAACGCTTGAGCGAGTCGGCTATTCGGATGTGTATGCCGCCTATTCCCGAAGAGCTATTCATGCAAGGGCTTACGCGCTTGTTGCAATTAGACCACGCTTGGATTCCCACACAAGAAGGGGCTACGTTATACATCCGCCCTCATGTATTTGCTACAGACGAAACGGTGGGTATGCGACCATCTGATACCTATAGATTTATTATTTTTACCTGCCCTGTAGGTGCCTACTATACAGCACCTGTACGTGTAAAAATTGAAACACACTATGTACGAGCAGTCGAAGGTGGAATTGGACGCGCAAAAGCCGCTGCCAACTATGCTGCTTCTTTATACCCTTTCAAAATCGCAAAAGAGGAAGGTTACGACCAAATTATTTGGACTGATGGCAAAGAACACAAATATATAGAAGAGTCGGGTACAATGAATTTAATGTTTACCATTGATGACAAAATCGTTACAGCTACTGTAGGCGATTCGGTGCTTGATGGCGTTACACGAAAAAGCATTTTAGACCTTGCTCGGCATTGGGGCTATGTTGTTGAGGAGCGCAAAGTTTCTGTAGCTGAGATTGTAGCCGCCTTAGAAGCGGGTACGCTTCAAGAAGCATTCGGTGTGGGAACTGCCGCCACTGTCGCGCCTATTTCTGCTATCGGATACAACGGCAAAGATTACGAACTCGCGCCTCTAAAAGAAAGCGGTTTCGCTCTTCGAGCTAAAAAATACCTCATCGACCTCTGCAAAGGTAAAGAAGCAGATACTTTCGAGTGGATTTACAAGTTACCTGCTTTATAATATTTACTATTGTTTAGGCGTGTTTAAGTATTAGACTTCTTGCGAAAGTGTTTTTTAGAAGCCTCACACCCTGCCCTCTCTCCATTTTGAGAGAGGGAAAAGGTACTTTCGCAGGAAGTCTATTCTTTTTTCTGTAGTAGCGAATTAAGTTACCTCTACAGCGTTTTTAGGTTATTTTGAATGAGTAAAAAACGAGTATTTAACCCATATTAAAATACACTTTTATTTGGTTGTCTGATAGTTTTTGTGGGGGTAAAAAGTAGTGGCAATCCCTTGTGGTTGCCCTTGCTATTCTAACACATTTTGTGCTATAAACACGCTAAAAATTAGGCAAAATAAAGATTTTGTCTTACAATAAAGGGCAACCACAAGGGATTGCCCCTACTCAAAAAACGTCCCCACAAAAATTGTCAGACAACCATCATTAATATCCTATAAATTAAAATAGTCTTAGCGTTAAAAATGGAAGATAAACAATCAATGAGTTGTACAATTAGGGTAGGATTACCTGAAGATATTAACAAATTGCACGCACTTATAAGCGAATTGGCAGCCTTTGAACGTAGCTTGCCTGAAGTAACCAATACGCCTGAACAACTCCTGCATGATGGTTTCAAAGAAAATCCTTTGTTTGGATTTTATGTGGCAGAAGTGGCAGGCGAGGTTATAGGTTTTGTCTTGTATTACTATCGTTATTCTACTTGGAAAGGCAAAGTTTTATATATCGAAGACTTGTACATAAATCCCGCACAACGCGGACAAGGCGTAGGCAAGTTGCTCATAGAAGTCATGCAGCAACACGCTAAAACAGAGCAGTGCCAACGCCTCATGTTGCAAGTGTTGGATTGGAATGAGTCTGCCATAGCCTTTTATCAAAAAATGGGTATGACTATTGACAAAGAATGGCTGAATGTGTATAAAAAAGTGTAAAATAAAAGCTAATAATCTAAATTAAACAGTTTAATTTGTTTTTTATGAATACATTAGAAAAACAAGGCTATAGCCAAACCGAGTACGAAGCGGCTATAACTACATATCTTAAGAAAGAAGGAAAGGGTGTTACCTTGCCTGATGTTGTAGTAGCAACGGGGCTAAAAACTGAATGGGTGGAATATACTTTGAGGCAACTGCTTGGTAAATACCCTGCATATTTGGAAATCAACCCCAAACAAGAACTCTTATACCTTTTTGACCTTACTCCAAAACCTTTGCCTATATACAAATATATTGCGCAAGGTATTGGCTGGGCTTTGTGGGCAATTTGGCAGGTTTTTACACTTGCTTTCAAGGTTTGGATAGTAACCATGTTGTGTACGTATGCCATATTATACGCGCTAATATTGATGGTAGTAATCATGGCAATAACGCGAAGTGGCGATATTTTAGAAGGTGTCTTTACAGGTATTTGGTATGGGTTAGGCGAACTTTGGAATATGCTCACAGGCAAAAGTGCTACAAAAAACACAGATAAGCACGTTTTGAGCGATATATTTTCGTATGTATTTGGGGCAACTGTTCCAAAAAAAGATAGCCACGCTACTGAAAAGCTGATTTTGCAACAAATACGCACGCAAGCAGGCAAGTTAGTGCTTGCCGATATTGTACGGCTCACAGGCTGGAGTTTGCGTCAAGCCCAAACACAAGCGGCGTACCTACTTGCCAACTATAATGGCGATGTAAGCGTAACAGAAGAAGGCAAAATTATCTATCATTTTGTTGATTTGGTCAAAGAAAGTAGCGAAAAAAACTTGCCTGCCTCTATTTGGGAACAACCATTCGAAATACCCAAAATGAATGATACAGACAAAGACACGCATAATACTATCACTGCACTAAATATTTTCAACATTGTGATGTCTGTAGCTACGCCTATTATTTTTGTATTTTCTTTTCCTGAAACAAAAGGCAATATACCCGATTGGATATTAATGTTTTTCACCGTTATACCACTCGTATTTTCCGTTGTATTCTTTTCAGTGCCTTCTTTGCGCTATTTATTCGTATCGGTGCAACGAGCAAATGCCAAAAATAAGCATAAACGCTTACTCGTATTAGGCAAAATATTTGAGGGATTTCCAGAAAATATTACGCTTCCGCTGAATGCTAAAGCTATAGGCTCTGCTGTTAATGCTTCCGTAGAAGAGGTAACAGCTATCTTGGAAAAACTATCTACCGAAATGAACGCTGAAACTAACGCCACAGCTGAAGGGATTCAGTACGATTTTAAAGAATTAAAATAAATAAAAATAATGTTCGACTCCGATTTTATCAAAAGAATTTTGAAGGAAACTATATTTGCCAATATAAATACCCTCAAAAAAAATCTCGCTTTATTGCATAAACAAAATGAAACAAAGACCAAGCTAATCTTTGCCAGCATTCTGCATCACGAAAAGCCATTATTACCCCAAGAAACAACCAGCTTGCGAACTTTTGATGATATGATTTTTGTATTTGCTAAAAAATACAAATACAAAAGGAAAATCACCAAAAATTTCATGACAGATTTTAAAAACATGATAGCAACCATAGGAAATTCAAGCCTTCACGCACTTACCAAAAATCACTACCTTCATAAAGCAAATATGGAAATGATGGTTGTTACTATTCGAA
>JAYTNK010000076.1:0-3561 GCA_043748375.1 Cytophagales bacterium | reverse complement strand
CGTTTACCTCAAGCCTTACCTACACGTATGCAAGAGTACAAGACGAGAGTTTAGGTGAAATTCCACTAGACCATATTCCGCCTATGTTTGGTAGGTCAGGCTTCAGAATAAATGCAAAACGAGTGCAAACTGAAATATACGCCCTTTACAATGGTTGGAAACGCCTAGAAAATTACGCTACTTTTGTTGGAAATGAAGACAATTTTCAATACGCTACAAACGTTGGTACACCCGCTTGGGCAACTTTTAACCTACGCACCTCGTATCAAATACACCTATCTACACAAATTCAAGTAGCCTTAGAAAATATTTTTGACCAACACTACCGCGTATTTGCTTCAGGCATTAGTGGAGCAGGCAGAAATTTGGTCGTAACGCTAAGGGGAAATTTTTAAAACTAATACACCTATATTTTTTAAATGTTGTCAACGGTTGACAGACTTTGAGAAGTATTCAAAATGTAAAAATAAAATTCACTATATGGAAGCTAAATCACAAACACAAGAGCATAAAATTGCTGATGTCATTGAGCAACATGGTTGGTTTGTAGCCGTTTTTGAAGCTACTGAAACCTTACCAAGCTTTGCTTATACGATTGGTTTATATAAAAACTATCAGCACGCTGAAATTATCGTATTTGGATTTAATAACGTCCTTGCCGTACAAATACTAAATATAGTAGGTGATATGGTGAAATCGGGCATCATTTTTCAAAATAACGTGTTAAATGAAGCTATATTAGAACAACACCCTGTGCAGTTTTTGGAAGTGCACATGGCGCACTATCCTGAATATTTTGGTTATGCATGTAGTTATTATGAAAACACAGCCGATTTCCCCGTTTTGCAATTGGTTTGGACTGACGAAAAGAGCAAGTTTCCTTGGGAAGCTGAATTTAATCCTACGATGCTGAGTCGCCAAAGACTTTTGGACGTAGAGGTAGAATTTAAGTTTTCTGAACCCAAAAATATAGCCGTTTACACGAGCAGGCAAGTTGCAAATGAGGATTATCCTGTATTAGAAGTTTATCATGATGAAGAGGGCGATTGGCAATTCCTTTGTGGAACTACTGATAACCCTGATGATGCCATCGTATATAGCCTTGAGGCTATGCTCAACAAAGATAAAACGCTTAATGACTTGTTTCATTTAGCTGTTGGCTACAAAGCTGTAAGAGAAACATTTGATAGTGAGTGGATTATAACAAAAATAGAAGCAAGTTGATGCCTTAGCGTCTGTTGTAATTTTTAAGTGTTTGATAATCAAGTATTTAAATTTAAGAGCATCACGAAGAATCAAACCGTTAGAGCATTTTTATTATCTTAACCATGCAAATCTAAAGAAGTGCAAAAAACAGTTTTTTTCTTTTTTTTCTTTCTATAATAAACTGATTATCAATTATTTATAATTAAAAAAAATTCCAACATACTCTTAATCAACTTTTTTCCAAAAAAAACGCTCAAATTGTTAATGATGGGTTAATAATATAGTCAAGCGTTTACTTTATAATAACTAATAGAATCTATAATAAAAGAAGCCCAAACACAATATACGGGCAAAAAAAAACTTATCTTTATCGCTATGAAAAATCTTCAAGCCACTTTGTTTGCCTTGCTCTTAAGCACAAGTCCTTTATGGGCGCAAACCATCGAACCCACTATCGTCATCTCACCTGCCGATAGCATCAAAAAAGCAGGCGATTGCGACTGCACACACCGTTACGTAAAATATGTGGATTGTGTGGATAAGCCTTTTACCTCGTTGAGAACGGATACAGTTACAGCAAGGTTTAGCTTTTTCACAAATCTTGCCTACCAACCTATGCGCATCCGAGAAAACATGGGCAACGATACATATCGCAATCACACGCCCACTTTTCTTACTTGGGACTTCTTAGAAGGCGAAGGTATGTTGGTGCGCGGGTTATATCTTGGAGGACAATTTGGCATGGGGATTCCATTCAATGCCACTTTCCGTCAAGGTATTGCCACCAATACCAAACCTTACGATATTGTGATGCGCCCTTCTTGGTATTTTGGTTTACACCTAACCAAAGATATTATCAGAGCAAAACGTTTCAAAATATTTGCCACAGTGAATGCACAAGGTGCGTTTAACTTCTTGCGTGTAAATCGTAAATTTGCCAATACAACCAATGGAGTCGATACTTGGCTCGCTTTCGTACAAAATAGCTCAAGCTCAAACACAATGGCGTACAATAACTTAATTGGAGCTATGGAAACGAATCCCCGCGACCGCGTTACGCTCAATCAATTTACTGTGCAAGTACAAGGAAGTTTAGGGGCAGATATTTTGCTAAACCCCAACGGAGCCGCATTGCGCCTACAAGCAGGTTATCAATTACCTATAGATGATTTGACTTCTTCGTGGAGATACAATTATCAAGAAGACAACAACAATAATAATAACAATAATATCAATAATAACAATAGTAATAATACTAGCCAAACCTACAGATTTAGTGTGGCAAACACGCCTTTTGAAACAATACAAAAAGGATTATTCATAAAAATTGGCTTCACATGGTTATTTAATAAAGGTCATATTTGTCAAAATAAAATCCGCCGCGAAGATTGCGGAGATAGATACCAAAATACATACAACAACAATAATAACAATAATAATAATAATAACAATCCACCTATTACCTACCCAACACCTAACCGCAATCCAAGACCTATACGTGTGCCAAGAACGCGTGTACCCGTAAATACACCCAAAGCACCCAGAACCATACCCAACTAAAATTATTAAATAAATTAAAATAGGGGCAAAATGTATTTGTCCCTATTTATTTTTTACCCCATAAAGTACGCAATGCCCTATTCTACTTTTATAAAGCTAAAGCTCGAAAAACGCCAACGAATTACTGATATAGCCTTAAGAGCGTTTGCGCTACAAGACTATGAGGCAGTTTCTATTACGCGCCTCATGCAAGAGCTTGCCTTGCCAAAAGGAAGTTTTTATCAATATTTTGAAGATAAAAAAGACCTTTACTTTTATTTGTTTGAGCATTTCCAACAAAAGAAAGAAACCATTACGGCTCAATATGTTTCTAAAACAACGGCACATTTTTTTGATTTTTGGGAGGAATTATTGGTAGGCGAGTTGCAATACCATTGGGAAAATCCTGTGGAATGGAGTTTTTGGCTCAACGCACATCGCGAAAGAAATTCTTTGGAAATAGGCAATTTGCAAATGCTTATCCTGCAACGCATGGCACAACAATTATTGGGTACGCTTCGGCAAGAAAGCAAACACGGCTATATACGTCAAGACTTGAACATAGAGCTAAGTGCCTATTTTTTTGCCCAAACAGGAGATGCTATTACGCAGTTTATATTGCATAAATACAACCTTAACCTTGCAGAAAATATTCGCGAAAGCAAAACCTTGCCTGCCTTTCCCACTATAGAAGTACGTATTGTGGTGTCGCAATGGCTTGCTATGCTGAAAAGAAGTGTAACAACACAAGGCGAAATCTAATGTTCAGCTACCAAACTCTCCATTATTTCGGTCAGTTTTTGTTGAATATAGGCA
>JAYTNK010000075.1:0-4568 GCA_043748375.1 Cytophagales bacterium | reverse complement strand
TTGGTTTTGGGATATGACTTTTCGCTTACCCCACGTTTCACGTGGGGCTATTCATAGTTCAACCCCATTCGGGGTTGTCTAAATCTCCCAAAATCACTTTTCGATGTGTATATAAAGGTTCTCTGACAATTTTTGTAGAGAGAAAAAAAACATTCATTTTGTCATGCTGAATGTAGTGAAGCATCTCGCTCTAATTTACATTTTCTAAGATGATTGCAAAGGTGTTTCGTGATATACTTTGGCATGACTGCCCAAAAATAAACGGGCATATATTCGAATGAGCGCAATGCCACTAATTACAAAACAAGAAGATAACAAGAAGGCTAATAAATATTGCGTTTCATGTATATGGCTAAAAATCAAATCTTCTCCAATAAAAGTGGTGGTGATAGGAAAGCCCATTAACCCAAGCGTGCAAAGGAAAAATAGGGTTGTGAGGCGTGGGTGTTCATAACTATGCCCATAATAATGGTATAAGTCGAAATAGGTTGGCTCTTGCTTACGCAGCCTGTGCAAGCAAAACCAGCCTAAACTTCCTGCAAAAATTACACCGCTCAAATACCAAATAAGCTCAAACAAGCCAAAATGCTCGTTGTGCATGACAGCTAAAGCTATCCAGAAATGCCCCAAAAACACTAACAACCACGCTAACATGGGATATTTGTGTTCGTAAAAAGCGCGCATAACCATCAACAAGGCTATAGTACCAAAGACTTCAGGCAAGATGTAAGTTATCCAATGTGGAAGGTAATTCTCTGCCCAAATAAGTCCCCACCCTACCAAATAAGCGGGTATAGCATAGAAGAATAAGTTTTTGTAAGTCAAAAACTTGAGTTGCTTGCCTATGCGTTTGAAGGGTTTAAAAACAATGTGGCTCATGAAATAGTCCAAATGAAATTCGCGCAGGGCAAGCAAATACATACTGTAGTGAAAGCCTTTGCCAAAAAGATATTTTTCATCTTCGCGGTGCGGCTTGAAAAAGTAAAACTGTTCGCGTATTAAATAACTTACGACTGAAGGCGACACCAATAATTGATAGGTACGCAAGAACGCATTGGCGGCAAAGTGTATGAGAACAAGGGTTTGCAAACCTAATGCAATCTCTATAAACATGATACCTATTTGAGATACTGAAGCATACGCCACTTGGGTTTTAATGGTGGGTTGTACGCGAGCAGTTAAGTAGCCTATAATAGCACTAATAGCCCCTACCAAGCCTATCAATATACGAGCAATGTATTGTTGCTCCCAAAAAGGCATCGTTCTAATAAGCAAAAATAGCCCAAGATGGATAGACAACGAGCCGTAAAAAATAGCACTCGAAGGAGTTGGGCCTTCCATAGCACGAGGTAGCCAAGAGGAGAAAGGGAATTGGGCAGACTTTGCGGCGGCTGCCAATAATAAACAACAGGCTATAAACAAACCCACGCCGCTGTGTTCCAATAAATGATTGTGGACTAAATCGGCATTGCTAAGTTTCAAAAACGTAATGTTTTCATGCCAAAGGTGATGACTTGCCCACATTGCCAACAAAATACCTATGTCGCCTATCCTATAGACTGAAAAAACCTTTACGGCATTGCGGACAGGCAAGTACCGCTCTTTGTAAAAAGCTATTAACAAGAAAGATGAGATACCCAACATCTCCCAGCCTACAAAAAGTGTTTCGAAATTGCCTGCCAATACAGTGAAATTATAGGCAAAATAAAAAAACAAAATGGTAGCAAAAAAACGTTTATAGCCTTTTTCTAAGTGCATATAATAACTGCTATAACGCGCTATTAAAAAACTAATAAACCCCCCTACAAGCAAATACGTTGCGGTAACTACATCAAAATAAAAGTCTATAACAAATACGTATTCTCTGTTTTGATACAAAACAACTTCTTTAATATTGAGCTTGCCTGCCCCTATCGTTACCCAATAACCTACAAACGCTATCATGCTTGCAAAAGTAACCGCGATGGTGTAAAAAGTTGTATTAGAAATTAGCGATTCTTGTCTATCATGCATGAAAATTGTAAGCATAAACGCCAAAAAAGGCAATAACACAAAAACGAGCATCAATTGATTAAGTTCCATATCTGAAACAAAGGTAGGCAGTTATAAAAGAAAAAAAAAGCCTTTTGACAAAGCCTCTAATTTTTTAATACGATTTTAATATGAAAAGCAAATGAAAGGCTTTTTCTATTTTTAATGAGTGGAAGTTAATGCTTTCTTAAGATACCCCCAAATGTACAAAAAGCTGGTTCTAATAAAAGAAACAGCTTTTTGTGTAAGATTATTAGGGTAGACTAGTGTGTATAACCACCTTTATAGCCATTCTCTGATGCCCACGAGTATGAAGTTTCGCCTACGATACCATCAGCATCGATTTTGCACCATTTTTGAAACTCAATAGTGGCGGTTTTTGTGCCTGTTCCGAAAATGCCATCAACAGACACATTGTAATCAAGACCAGAGAGGTATTCTTGCCATGCAGTAACTTCTGCACCTTGGCTTCCAACTTGAATCATAAAAAATAGAAGGGTTTAGTGAATAAATAAATTCGAAACAAAGGTAGGTAAAAATTTTAAAACACAAAAGAAAACCTTAAAAAAAATTTTTTAGCCACATAATTTTAAATTTTTTTTTAGCTTTGCTATAAAATGGACATCCACGAAAATTACCACATATTAATTGCCCCACATCTTGCCATACATCCTTACCGCAAACAAGCGGAGAAAATAGCCCTTGAGTCTTTTTTAGCTTTTGATGAGGATGAAAAAGCTCGCTTTTTTGTATTCTTCAAGCAAATATGCCAAGAGAAAAGCAGTACCTATCAATTCCTGTCTAAAGTGAAGGCAGGCGAGGTAATCCCTGCCAAACATTTGCGCTACCTGCTTTCGGCTATGCCTATGTTTTTGGATACTGAAAAGCAAATGGAAGTCCTGCTTTTGGAAGTATTGGATAGTATCCAAACCCATAAATTAGGCATTACAGCCAACCATAGTCTTGTAGTAAACGTAGAAAAAGCGTTTGGCTTATTTTCCAAGTATTTGGCAGGTATCTATTATTTGAGCAATACGCCCTCGATTTGGCTGGCGGATAAAATGTATGATACACAAGATAGGCTGGAAGTAATTCAGGCAGTGATGTATGTATATGTCATAAAATTGAAAGGAAGCGTGGCTCATTTCAAAAAAGACCTGCAAATCATAGCAGATAAAACTAAATTTTTATCTAAAAAAATCATTTATTTTATTGAATTATTAGGGGTAGAGGTTGAAATTTTGGATACCCATTATGATTTAAACAAATTATATCTGTATGATGACATTGAACTGCCACAGTTTGCAGGCAAGTTCGCCCAACTATTACAAACCTATATCGCCACAGAGCTTGCCTCCGAAAACCATCAGTTGGCTATTCGCGAGATGCAAAAAGCCGTACTTGACCACGATTTGGGTATAGCCCTCACGCATTACAAAAACAATAATACACGCACAAGCCGTGCCGATATTGCCTTTGCGTTACAGGGAGGCGCGGGCATAGTAAAATTAGAAATTAGGTCATGGCTGACGCGCTGGTTGGCAGGCAAGTTCAAATGGTGGGAGATGGCTATTCCTGTAACTATACTTATGGCGATTTTGATGAGATTCAACTCTGAGCTTCCCTCTTTCCTTTTCGTACCTTTTGTGTTAATTTTGACAACGGGCTTACAAAACATGAGGAAAGACCCAAGGCTTGAGGAAGAAAAGGAAAAAGAAGCAAAAAACTTAGAAAAAGCCCATATACGGGCATCTTTTACCGCACAATACCAACAACTTATACTCGATAGACAAGCTGAAAAATATTACAAGGTGTTAAATCAAAGTATATTCGAGGATATGTATCTCAATATATGTAGTGCTTTAGAAGCCAGCATAGGTAAAGTATGGGGGAAATCGCCTGAAGATTTGCAAAATGCCTACAGTTTTTATTTGGCAAATATACACGAGCTTGAGTCGGAAAATATAGGCTATATAGCTGATTTTAAGGGAACTGAACAAGATAAAGAAACTTGCCTACAAGCTATAAAGTATTTGCTTTTGCAACAATACGATAAATCGCACCATCGCTTTAACAAAATCATGCAAACGCTGATGCAGGAGCGGTTAGAAGCTACTTACTACAGTTATTTGCTGAGTAAAGAATGTACGATATATACCGATTTTTACCCTATTACGGAGAATGCCGTCTTTTATCATCTCGGTTCGCAGGCACAAGCTTCAGATTATTATGAAAAACCAAATTATTTAGCTATCTACGAAGCAAAAGGTTACACTGTAGGTGCTATTTTAAAGCCACGCCCTATACTGCAAGGCGACTATGCTCAAGCACTCCATGAATGGTTGGACAAAGAAATGGAAGTTGTAACCCAAAACAATTTGGAAAACGAACTTGCAAAAATTACGCAATACGCTGTTTTAGTAGAGCAAAGTAAAACCACAAATCATCTCGTTATCTTGCCCTTCTTACTCGAAGGGGAAGAAGGTATTTTGTATGTATAATAAAATGGTAATAATAAACGGTAGTATTCGAAAAGC
>JAYTNK010000074.1:0-8176 GCA_043748375.1 Cytophagales bacterium | reverse complement strand
GTTTTTTCGAACCCATGTTTTTCATGAGTGCGTCTTTGTCGATAGGGGCGAGGTCAGTTGTAAGCATATTATTTTTCCTTTGCTACAAAAGTAACTATCATGTTTGGCTTTTCCAAATTCTTGTTAAAATCAATCAAAAAAAGAAGTTTGTATGGACTGTTTTAGAGGTGAATTGATTATATTTATATATCTTTGCTCAAAATATACGGTTTTAATTCAATCATCTTGATGAAAACACTCCCTATAGGCATACAGACTTTTGCTAACCTTATAAATCGTGATGGTATTTATGTAGATAAAACTAAACTTATTTATCAACTTATTTCGGAAGGTAGTTACTATTTTCTTTCGCGCCCTCGCAGGTTTGGAAAGTCATTGCTTTTAAGTATATTATCCGCCATATTTGAGGGAGAAAAAGAAAATTTTAAGGGACTTTGGATTGAAGATAAAATACCGTTTAAACCATACCCTATTTGCAACAAGGAAAAAAAGTATATATACTGGGCTTAAATATGACTTCAAAAAATAGAACTATTACAAGTTTTGCTTTTGAAGTATGCTGAAGTAAATTTAGCCAAAACATTTTTTATTTATGACTAATCGTAAAAAAAGTGTTTTTTTTGAGCAGTAAATTAACTCTTTTTTGGTTTATTAAAAAAATGTGACACTGAGCCATTATGTCCTATTATATATATTATTATTGCCTGTTTTTTTGTTTATTTTTCAGCCATGCTTCGTATGTTTGTGCGCAAGAAGCATTGTTGGAAAGTGTGGAGGAAGACCGTTTTTTATATTGTGATGATTTGGTAGAGATTTGCCCCAATCCAAATGAAACTGCGAATTTACGCCTTACCTACGAACTATATTCAGGTAATACAAAATATTATGTAAATAATGGATACTATAATTTGTTAAAAGGTATTCTTGATAAAACTTTTGCGCTACGAAACCTACAGGCATTATGGCTTGAGGGCAATTTTAAGCACTTGCCTGCCGAAGTAGAAAATTTAGGCAAACTCCAAAAATTAGTCTTAGAATATGATTCTATTGCTTCATTTCCAGCCTCCGTAGGCAAGCTGACAGCCTTAGAAACACTTTATTTAGAAAATACCCGACTTTTGCCCGTAGGCATTTCCTATTTAAAAAATCTGAAAACACTCAAAATTCGCGCACCACACGTTACGCAGTTTTCAAAAGATATAGGCGAGTTGCAAAATCTACGCACGCTTATAGTTTTGGAAAATAAAATGGCGGTGATGCACCCTGTAATAGGTAATTTGAGCGTTTTAGAGGAGATGTATTGGACAGGTGGCAATATTACACAAGTGCCATCATCTATAGGTAAATTGCACTATTTAAAGTCCCTATACTTGCCTTCTAACCAAATTAGTAGCCTGCCTGCTGAAATAGGCGACTTAGAGTCGCTTGAGGTATTGAGTTTATTTGCCAACAAATTGCGGAGCTTGCCTGCCGAAATAATAAAACTTAAAAATCTCAGAAGATTAGATTTAAGAGGTAATATTTTTGAGGAGTTGGAAATAACGCCTGAAATGTATGCGTTTTTCTTGCGGTTAAATAATGGCAATAATGAAGTCATAGGCTTTCTCATGGATAAATTTCGTATGCAGGAAGAGATAACCCATGAACGCTCCGAGCTTGCCCGCGAAAAAGCTGAAAAAGAACAAGCTCTTCAAAAAGCACGCGCCAATGAAGCTGAAGCCAAACAGAAAGACGAAGAAGCGCGCGCCAACAAAGCGGAAGCCATGCAACAAACAGAGCAGGCAAGGCGTATAGAGGAGCAACTAAAACGCCAACAATCGGAACAGCAAACCCTTATCGCCAACCAAAAAGTAACCCTTGCCGAAGGACAACGCTTGAGGGCTGAAAACGAAACAAAAAGCGCGCAACTTGTGGCGAAACAAAGCGAAATAGAAACCGAACAAGCTAATCGCAATATTTATTTTCTGTTTATTGGAGTCGTCTTTTTGGTTATTTTCGGTTTCATGGTCTTGCGTAATTTACGACAACAACGCCTTGTAAATGGTCAATTGGAAGCGCAAAAACAAGAAATTGAATCGCAAAGAGCCAAAGCAGATACCCTTTTATTGAACATATTGCCTGAAGGAATAGCACAAGAATTAAAAGAGAAAGGCTTTACAGAAGTACAATATTTTGAATCCGCCTCTGTGCTTTTTGCTGATGTGCAAGGCTTTTCTACACTTGCCAAAGAACTTTCGCCTCAAGCACTCATTAAAGAACTTGATATGTGCTTCTCTGCCTTTGATGAAATAGCCAGCCTCCACAATCTTGAACGCATCAAAACTATTGGTGATAGTTATATGTGTGCAGGAGGTGTACCCAAACCCAACCCAACACACGCAAAGGATATTACGCTCGCTGCCATCGAAATGCAACGATGGATAGCCGAACAATACGCACTCAGGCAAAGTGAGGGTAGGCAATATTGGCGCATACGCATCGGTATTCACTCAGGCGAGCTGGTAGCAGGCGTAATAGGCAAGACCAAATTTGCTTATGACCTTTGGGGCGACACGGTGAATACTGCCAGCCGAATGGAAACGGCAGGCGAGGTAGGCAAGGTAAATATTTCAGCAAGCACTTACCAAATTATTAAAGATGAATTTATTTGCACACCACGAGGCGAGATAGAAGCGAAAAATATAGGCTTGATACATGCTTATTTTGTAGAAGCATTAAGGGATTAACAAACTGACATGATACGCAAAAAAGCCCTACATTTAAAATGTAAGGGCTTTTTTAGTAAAATCTGTTAATTGGTAATCAATGGGGTTGTTTAGTTGGTTTTTTAACAACAGATACACTTCAACTAAACAACCCCAATAACTTAAAACTTAGGGCAAGGGAAGTGATGGCGGAATGTAGTGCGTTGTCCACGCCCACGGGCGGGCGAATCAAACGCAACACGCAATGAAAGCTCATGCGCGCCACCTGTACGCGAACCGAGTGCAGAAATAGTATAATCATAACTATAACCAATACTCAAGTTATCCCATTCTACCCCTAACAAGCTCACTAAGGATTCATTATTGCCCAACCCTATTTCAAAAGGCTTAATTGGAATACCGCGATACCACACACCTATTACCATCGGGTAAAGTTTGAAATATGCGCCTAAGTCCAATTGGTCAAATTTGCCTTGATGTTTATACAAAAAAGTAGGGATAATAACCATCTCCTTTGCGCCACGTTGTTTATCGCGCCAGTTCATGCCTTTTTTCAAAGGAATATTCATACCTGCTTGTACAGAATAATGGACAGGCAAGTTGGATTGTTTGCTATTGGGCAAAATGTCTTGACGTGGACGGTTCAAGTTATGCGCTGCAAGTCCAACCCACATTTTTTCGGAATACAAAAATCCGCCTGCTGACGCATTTATATAGCGACGCGTGTCATTTGGGAATTGCTCAAGTGTAGCCAGCCCTGGTATTTGACCACTATTGTCAAATTGGTCTCCAAAAGTTAGCTTTGCGAAGCGGTAATCACGCATCACATACGAGGCTTGCATACCTGCGCGAAGCGTCCATTTAGCGTTCATTTGAAGCTCGTATGAATATTGCAAACCAATATCTTGAGAGCTATAACCTGCAGTAGGTACAAAATCCCCTGTATATAACACACCTATTCCACTTTTTATTTTATCTAAATAAATATCAAAAGAACCTGAATAGGTAGTATAGTTTGCATCAAGGCTAGGCCATTGATTGCGATAGTTCATGATGAAGCGAGGTTTTCCATCAGACCCTGCCAAAGCAGGATTGATATACAAGGGTGCCGCATAATATTGCGAGAATTGAGGGCTTTGCGCAAGGATTTCGCCTAAGCCCAAAAGTGCAAAGCAGCACAGTAAGGTGAGTTGTTTAGTCATAAAATGTATTTTTTTGCAAACAAGAGTATTCAATATATATATAACGTAATAAAAACAATCTATGGTGTATTTTTAAATATTTTAACTTTTCACGATACACATGAACGAGATGTAAGATTTTTGATGTTTTACAAATGAAAAGCTATTAGCTTATTTAAGTGTTTTATTAAGGCATAAAAAAAGCAATTTCTTTAAAATAATAAGGTTTTATGCCTTTGTCAGTTTCTAAATACAGCTTGCCTGCCAAATCTATGTCAATAATTTTGCCACTTACTTCGCCTTCACTCGTATAATAGGTGCAAAGTTCGTTAATTTGAAAATTTTTTGCAAGGAAATCGACTTTTATCTCAAAATATTTTTTTAGTTTTAATATTTCGTAGCGTTTGTCTAAGCAGAGCAATATTTCGCGTAGGCAAGTTTCGAGTGAGTATTGCCCTTGCCTGCCCAACCCTGTAGCACTCAAACGCAAAGACGTGGCGCGTGGGTTTTCAAATTGTATTTGGTTGATATTCAAACCAATTCCAACAATAGACTTTTCAATGTGTGTGCCTTTTAAGGCGTTCTCTATCAAAATACCCGCGATTTTTTGCTTACCTACGTATAAATCATTAGGATATTTAATACTAATGTCGGCTTCAGGCAAGCTCCCTTTCAAAAAATCATACACACCTAAAGCTGTTGCCATGCTCAAGGCAAACATTTGCTCAAGAGGTAATGCTTCTGGAAAAAGCAAATATGAAAATGTAAGGTTGGCATGAGGTTCACTTTCCCAACGGCTTCCACGTTGCCCGCGCCCTGCCGTTTGATGAAAAGTATAGACTGTAGAGCCTTCAGGCAAGTCCGTTTGCTGGGCTAATTCGGCAAGGTGGGTATTAGTAGACTGACAAATTGGCAGATATATGAGGTTTTCGCCTATGCACATAGATTTGGAATGGTTTTTAACAAACTTTAGGGGAAACGTGTTTAGTTTTGGCTAAAAATAATAAAAATTATTTTTTTAACAAAAAATTAAGACTGGAAATAGGTACACGATGCAAAAAAAGTAATATATTTGCAAAACTACAATTTATGGCAAAACAAAATAGCACACCCCCCTCCGAAAAGCTAAGTCATTTCATAGCACAAGGCATGATTGACAAAAAGGCTACCGATGTCCTTATCTTAGATATGCGTCACATCCCTCAAGCAGTCGCCGACTTCTTTGTGATAGGCACAGGCGCATCTGTTACCCAAGTAGATGCTATTTCGGATAGCATAGAAGAGGTGGCTTACAAATTTACAGGCGAAAACCCATGGCGCACAGAAGGCAGAACCAACAAAGAATGGGTTTTACTCGATTATTTAGATGTAGTGGCGCACGTTTTTCGCAAAGACCGCCGCGAATTTTACGCACTCGAAGACCTTTGGGGTGATGCAAAAATTACCCGATTGGAGTTAGTAGCTGAACAAATTGCCAATTAAAATAGGACGAAGGAAAGTCTTAAATTACTGTTCAAAATAAAAAAACTATCCACATAAATCAAATGAGCGATAAAAAGCAAGACGATAAAAAAGATAATTTTCGTACCAGTCGCAATCCCCAACGCACAGGATATCAGTTTTGGCTGGTCATCGGGTTGGTGGTTGCTGTAGTGGGTGTGATGTATTATGGACGTATGAATGCAACAGTGGTAATACAACTGGATACAGTAAATGCCATGCTGAACGAGCAAGATGTGCGTAGCATTGTTATCATCAACAAAGAACACATAGAGATAACACTGACCGAAAAAGGTATCAAGAATAAGCGGTATCGCGATATGCTGAATAAGCAACGCTCGCCCCTTCCTATAGAGCAAGGCCCGCATTTTAAGTACCGTTTCCCTTCTATTGAAACTTTCGTAAAAGATTTTAACGACTCACAGGATAAATTCTCTCCAAAAGATAGAATATATATCGAAACGGTAGACCGTACTGACCCCTTGGGGGCTATGATATATTGGGGGCTACTTATTTTAATGGTTGTGGGTATGGTCTTGCTTATGCGCCGCATGACAGGAGCAAGCGGACCTGGCGGACAGATTTTCAATATCGGCAAATCCCGTGCAGCACTTTTTGATGCAGACAACAAGGTACGTATTACATTTAATGATGTAGCAGGACTTGATGAGGCAAAAGAAGAAATCAAAGAGATTGTAGATTTTTTGAAAAACCCAGGTAAGTTTACTAAACTTGGTGGAAAGATTCCAAAAGGCGCGTTATTAGTAGGACCTCCAGGCACAGGCAAAACATTGCTTGCTAAAGCAGTGGCAGGCGAGGCAGCAGTGCCGTTTTTTACACTGTCAGGCTCTGATTTTGTGGAAATGTTTGTGGGTGTAGGGGCAGCACGCGTGCGTGACCTTTTCAAACAAGCTAAAGAAAAAGCTCCTTGTATTGTATTTATTGATGAAATAGATGCCATTGGTCGCTCTCGCGGGCGCGGGCAAGTGCCAGGTGCTAACGATGAGCGTGAAAATACATTGAACTCGTTGTTAGTAGAGATGGACGGCTTTGCAACAGACTCAGGCGTTATTATATTAGCTGCAACAAACCGCCCCGATGTGTTAGACCTTGCGCTCATGCGTCCAGGTCGTTTTGACCGCCAAATTAGCATTGACAAACCCGATATAATAGGGCGCGAAGCTATATTCAAAGTACACCTTTCCCCTTTACGTTTGCATGAAAGCGTAGAAGCTAAAAAATTAGCCGCTCAAACACCTGGTTTTGCAGGAGCAGAGATAGCCAATGTGTGCAATGAAGCAGCTCTTATCGCAGCCCGTAAAGATAAGGATTCGGTAGAAATGCAAGACTTTTATGATGCTATAGACCGCGTAATAGGTGGTTTAGAGAAAAAGAATAAGATAATCTCGCCAAGCGAAAAGAAAATTGTAGCATATCATGAAGCTGGACACGCAGTTACAGGTTGGTTCTTAGAACACGCAGACCCGTTGGTAAAGGTAAGTATTGTACCGCGTGGCGTAGCCGCGCTTGGCTATGCTCAATATCTCCCTCGCGAGCAGTTTCTTTATACTACTGAGCAGTTTATAGACGAAATGTGTATGGCTTTTGGTGGCAGAGTGGCAGAAGATATTGTGTTTAACAAAATATCTACAGGAGCGTTGAGCGACCTTGAACGCATTACCAAGATGGCATATAGCATGGTGAGTATTTATGGTATGAATGCACGCGTAGGCAATATTTCTTTTTACGATTCTAAACAAAGTGAATATGCTTTCAATAAACCATATTCAGAGCAAACAGCACGCGTAATAGATGAGGAAGTTAGTTTATTGGTAGAACGTGCTTATAAACGTACAAAAGATTTGTTATCATCTAAAAAAGACGAACTGGAAATTATTGCGCAGGAATTATTGACAAAAGAGGTTTTGTTTCAAACTGATTTGGAACGACTGATTGGTAAACGCCCTTTTGCGCAAGAAACTGCCTATCAAGCATACACCAATGGGAAAAGTAACGGCACAGCAGAAGAAGCTATACCCGACCCAACTCTGCGCGATATTACGCTTAATGTAAGTAATCAATAGACTTCTTATACAGTTATCTGCCTAAGGAACGATATTAAGTAATTACATTTTGGTAGCTATAAGCTATTGCCTATCAGTGTTTTGCAATCATCAATTAAAAATCTTAAATCTTTCTAAGGCTCATAAAAAGCCCTTGTGTATGCAAGGGCTTTTTTTACACTTTTTATTTTCCGTTCCTACGCAAATCATAAATTTATGAATTATTTAGCCCATATATTCCTCTCTGGTGAAAATGAAGAACACATGGTTGGCAACTTTATTGGCGACTTTGTGAAGGGACAGCAGTGGCGCAATTACCCCGAAACTATGCAAGAGGGTATATTGTTGCATAGGTACATTGACCAATTTACAGATACGCACCCACAAGTAATACAGAGCATAGCAAGGCTGAGACCTGTCATGGGGCGATTTTCGGGGATAGTGGTTGATGTCTTTTACGATTATTGTTTAGCGCAAAACTTTGCTAAATTTTGCCCAACGCCCTTGCCTGCCTTTGCGCAAAATAGCTATCAAATCCTTGAAAAATATGTGGATGTACTTCCTGAAAAAGTACAACAACTCTTGCCTTATATGCGCCAAGACGATTGGCTTACGCATTATGCCTCAATTTATGGCATTACTAAAGCCTTGGAAGGATTGACGCGCCGTTTGAAACATATAAAAGATCCTACGCAATCTATTCAGATATTAGAAACGCAATATCTTG
>JAYTNK010000073.1:0-5113 GCA_043748375.1 Cytophagales bacterium | reverse complement strand
CAAGTCTTTGATGATATACATCGTATGGTTTGGTCCAATAACAGTAAAGACATTCTCGCCTGATTTCGCCACATGATAGTCAGGCGCGTAAGGCATTTCATTTTTACTTTGATCGCTAATTTGGGAATATTCCTTTCGCGGTGGGTCAGGGAAAAACTCCGTAAAGCCTACCAAGGCGATTTTTTTGCTGTCTATAGATTTATTTATATCTATATCGATAAACAAAATGCCTTCCATGTATTCATACACGTTCTTTGTATAATCTGCGCTACTGAAATACCGAAACGAGATAGGAACCGTAATAATGCCATCAGTTTTAGGAAATACGCCCAATACTTTCCACTGTTTATGAATATCAAACTCATACACAGAGCCACCCTGCGAGGGTGAGAAAACTATTCTTTGTGGGTTTTGTTTCTTTTGTTTCATCACACTTAGGCACTTGGTATTGATAATATCCTCGATATTTAGTTCGTATGTTGCCCCTTTAAAATTCTTGACCTGATGCCCTACGATTTCTGTAAAATCTACAGCAATATGATTTGCTTTGTTGTAATAAGTATCTTTCAATGTGCCTGCTTTTTTTCTAAATTCGTGGTCTTCGGGTCTTTGAGAAACCTCATACACCATCGCATGATAGCCGTTTGTGATAGTAGCGAATACATCACTTAGCGCAGGCACATCACTGTAGAAATAGCGTTTTTTATTCAGGTCAAGGTCATAAATTTCCATATCTACAATCTTTAAGCTGTCATCTAAAAGTATCGTATAAATACTTTCATTGATGGGTGTATAGTGTGATTGCTTGAAGCGGTAGCGCATACCATTTCTGCGCTTAAAGCCCTTATCAGAGCTATAGTCGCTGTATTTGAATATTCCCATACCTTCTGAACCTGTAATAACAAACAATTCATCATTGATAGGTGCAATATGCTTAGGGTTATGTACTTTATTCGTTTCTTGGATTCTGTAGTTACTCGTTTCATCACCTATCCAAAAAGCCAAACCATCATTGGCATAACCTGCAGCGAAGATTTCTTGTGTTACAGGATTTCTTAGAAAGCCCGTTTCGGAGTAGAATCGCCTGTTTTCTACAGTAAAAGCGTATCTATCTACGATAGATTTTTCTGCATTTTCAGGTACAGCACGTAGGGCAGGCAAGATTTGTTGGGCTTGTACCAAGGGACAGAAGCCACAAAAAAGCAGGAATAGATAACATGTTTTTTTCATTATTTTCTTTTTAAAGTGGAATTTTTAATCTTGCCTACCCACGCAGGGCAGGCAAGGAGGTTTATTACTTAATTTTTCTGTGCATTTACGGCATACATCAAGCCTATAGGCAAGGCAAACATAAAGATATAGTCGCGCTTATTTTGCTTATGTTGGAATACATAAACGCCTGTATTCGTGATGTCATCAAAGATTTTAACACCCAAAATACCTCCCATCGGGAAATACGTAGTGGGTACGTTTTTGCTATCAGAAGTCAGCACGTTCATCTTGGTTTCGAGGTGGTTTTGGCAAGGTTCAAATTTCCACGTACCGCCATTGAATATCGTTACGAGCTGTTTCTCCATTTCCTGCGCCTGATTTTTTACGGCTTCTTCCGTAGTTTGGGGAATAAGAGCCTGTCCGTTAGTCATTTTGAAGGTAGCACCTGATACTTCTTTTTCAGTATCCGTGATAGCCACATAATCGTTTTCGATTGTTTTTTCGAGAGATTCCACCGTAAATTTTTTGGGTTTATTTTGAGCAAATGACGTGGAGAGTATCATAAAAAATGACAGCACCACGAGGAGTGTTTTTTTCATAAGGAGATAAAGCCGTTAGATTTTAGAATAATTTTGCACCTTGCCTTCCATATCAGGTGAGGCAGTCAAGATAAGATGTCCTTTTTTGCCTCCTTCGTAGTAGAAAAGTTTGTCGCCCTCGTCCATTTTGATAGTCGTGATTGCGCCTTTAGTCAAACGATAACTTCCGCCACTATTTTGGTTATAGACCGTAAAAGGTTCGTCCGTATCATTTTTGATTTTGACGTTGATGTTCGTGGCTTTTCCACTTCTTTGAGTGGGTTTATCTTCTTTTTCTTTTTCTTTTTCTTTTTCTTTTGAAGAAGAAGATGACGAAGAATTACTTGCATAGCTTTCCTTTTCAGGTTCTACCCACTCTCCTGAGTCGATGAGTTCTTGCTTGCGCTCCTCTACTATCACGTCCATTTTGTCATAGTAAGCCATTGTTTTTTTGTACTCTTCGATTTCCGCAACAGCTTTTGCAAAAGAGGCTTCACGTACAGATGCGCCTGCCTGAAAGTTTGCTTTCAAATTTTCGGGGAGTTTACTTTCAAAGTAGTCCCAAAATGCTTTGCATTTCTGGTAGTGTTCAGGGCTACTTGCAGTCAAATGTCCAATAGAGCGTTCGTCCCCTTCTTCTATACGACTTTCGCCCATATAGTATCGTTGGCGTTTTATCTCCACATCATAATCTATAGATATGTTGATACCTGTGGCTTGTTGCCAATCGATACGCGTTTTGTCTTTTTCCCAATCAGTCAATGCCTCAAAAGGGACATGAGTTACACCAACAGTTTGGAGTTCGTTATGGCTATTTTTGTGCAATACATAGTAAGTTACGCCTGTTTCTGTGAAGTCATAATGATAGACATAACTCCCATAATCGCCTGTATTAGTGGCATATACAGACGAGTTGATGGTAAACGTATTGCCATCAGGGAGTTTAAAAGTTCCCTCTTTGATTTGTTGAAAGCCTGTAGGTTGAGGCGTATTTTTATCCTCCTCCTGCTGTTTCATGTTATCGAGATGCTCGACCACATTGTCTTTGAGCTTCTCAAGGTTTTGCGCCTGCTCACTGATGAAGTCAGTCGCTTTTTTGAATATGTTTGAAAAAAAGTCTTTCATTTTAAATGGTTGATTTTAAATGTTTTAGGGGTGGAAAATAAATGGTTGTCTGACAATTTTTATGGAGATTTTTTTTGAGTAGGGGCAATCCCTTGTGGTTGCCCTTTTTGTAAGGTAAAATATTTATTTTACCTAATTTTTAGCGTGTTTATAGCACAAAAATTATCAGAGAACCAAATAAATAAGTTGCTACTTTCTATTGCTTGATATTTTGTGAGGTGATGTGTCTTGTACCGAATGACGCGGACTCTATGCTTGCATGATAGCGGGAAATTGCGCCCAAATAAACACTTCATATAAAGGAATTACAAAAAAGATAAATCCGTTTAATTAGGTGTACCTACTTATATAAATATCCTACCAATAAGTATTTACCCAAGGCCCACGTTCTTCTCCTTCTTCAGGTCGTCCATCAAAAATATTACAATTAGGCATTTCTTTTTCAAGCCCTGAACTTTGTATTTGTTGTCCCAAATAAGGATTATAATAACAAACAAGCTTTTCAAGACCTTGCAAACCTTTTAAAACCTCAAAATTCAGAATTATATTATTATGCAAATACAATTCTTTCAAATTTGTAAGTTTTGCTAAGGGTTCAATATCCACTATTTTATTGCTTGGCAGACGCAATTCTTCTAAATTTATAAGATTTGCCAAAGGTTCAATATTTTCAATTTTATTGAAAGTCAAATCTAATATTTTCAGATGTATCATTTTTGCCAATGGCGTAACATCTTCTATTTTATTTGATGACAAATCTAATAACTCCAATTCCAACCAATTTTCTTCAAAAGGAATAAGCTCTATATTCTTTTCATCTAAAAAAAAGTGTTTTGGATATTTGGAAGCATAAAAGGCTTTTTCTTTTGGATTGTACATTGTTTGAAAGTTTTAAAACTTTTGGAAAGTTGGTTTTGTATGGGTAATTCCTGATGTCTGCCCTTTTTGAATAAAACAAATGTTTGTTTTATTCAAAATTTGTGTGCGCAAAAGGGATTAACCCTACCTGCACAGGGCAGGCAAGGTGCTTATACTTATTATTTCTTACCCACAATTTCCTTTAAGATACTTTCTGCCACTTCTTTTTTGTTGAAGTAATAAATAGTGTAGCTTTCTTGTGTTTTTGAAACATCAGTAGGATTCCAAATATCCACAATTTCTTGAGTGAAACAACGTTCTTGACTTTTACAAAGCAAGGTAAGTTGTGCAAATTTTCCTGTGCCATAGTATTCATTTTCAGACATTTCCACCCGCGAGCCATAGCCATCTGTTTGGAAATTCATAGATTTTACAGGCATAGAAATTGTCTTGATGGCTGTCAAAATGTTTTTAGCATCAAAATCTACCTTTGTGATTTTGAATGTTTTGTCTTTCTCTATGTATTCAAGAAAGAGTTTGGACAAGCCATCTGAAGACTTGATTTCAGCCACAAACTTGCCTGCCACTTTGTAGGACGTTTGGGCATCATCAGGGAGTGTGAAAGTGTTTTGCGCTTGTACCATATACGAACAGGCAAGGAAAAGGAGGGTTGAAAATAGATTTTTCACGTTTTTAGCTTTGTTTAATGTTTTCGTATTCTTCGCGGTAGAAGTCCGAGTTTTCGTATGCCACTGCTTTGGCAAGGTCTTGTATTCCTGCCTCTTTTTGGTTCAAGTATTCCGCTTTGAATTTGCCTCTATAATAATACGCTTCAGCAAGAGTATTTTCAAAAACCATGACACCTTTATTCGTTTCGCAATAAGTTACGTACTCGTCATGTGCAGTAAGTGCGCCTTCATTATCTTGCAAAACTTCCGACTTGATTTGTGCAATTATGATAAGCAAATGCGAATAGCGTGGCGACATGAGGCGAGCCGTATCATAATTTTGGATAGCCTCTTCATAGTTGCCCAAAGTACCATAACAAATGCCCTTTTTTTCATACGCACCTGCTATCCAATCTTCAGGATAGTTATCGCTTTCCATTTCGTTTGTTACAAAATCACAAACCTGAATAGCCTCGTGATAATAACTTGCCTGCGCCTCTTCATCTCCAAAAAGGTCAAAGGCTTTGCCCATATACGCATCTACAAGAGCCAAACGATACTCTTTCGAAGTAGGATTGAGTTCAATAGCTTTTTGATACAAAGCTATAGCTTCTTCGCGTCTTGGATTTTCAAAGTCGTGGTGATGAATACTGGCTTGCAAAAAATACGCAG
>JAYTNK010000072.1:0-7774 GCA_043748375.1 Cytophagales bacterium | reverse complement strand
TGCTTTCAAGGGTATAAACTTTTGCAAATCTGTTTTCCATAACAGGAATAGGGGTAGGCAAGGTGTTTTCCATGTACAATATTGTGTTTTAAGATGTTTTTTGAGTATGGTTTTTGATAGATTAAAACCAGCTATCATACATGAACATTTTAGAACTTGTTTTTGTTTCCCTTTGTAATGTTCAAAACAAAATAATCGCTCTGTTTTTGAATAAAGTGGGTTCTTCGAAAGTTATTACGGGATAGCCACGCTGTAAGCGTCTGTTATACACTTTAGCACCCTGCAAAAGCCTGAAAAACAGATGCTTACAGCATGACTGCTTATATATTTTGGTAGCTTCCGCTATAACTTTCTAAGAACCATAAAGTTATGATAGATTTACTAAACACCGTCGGCAGGAAATAAGCCCTACTGCCGAGTTTTTTTATTTTTACAAAAAAAATCTTACTTTTGCGGAAATCTTTTACGCTTTATGAATCCGCAACTTATCCAAGAACTTAAATGCTATATCAATGACCTAAATTATGCACGGTTATTCGAGCAAATACAAGAAAGTTTTGGTACAATCCATAGCTTATCTGCGCTTCGTGATGAGTACATATTTGGTAGTATCAAGCACGATTATAATAATAGGTTACAGACTTTTGTTACTACGGTGTTTGTTTCACAAAATACCCTCATCGACTTGTAACATACTTTCGAGCAGGAGAAGAGAGACCTCGAACAAGCCAAAAGAAACTTAAAACACGAACTCGACGAAGCCATAGCCGAAAAAGCACACTTAGAAAAACGCTATACTGCCCTTAGCCAAAAGGAAGCGCAGGCAAGGGTTAAACTCGAAACTGAACAAGCAACCGTACACGAACTCGAAGCGCGTCTGCAAAAACCAAGCGCGGAAAATACTCAACTCAAAAACAACCTTGCCTCCCAAAAAACAGCTTTTTCTCACAGGGAAGGCAAGCCTTTTGCCTTTAGGCGAAAAATTTTAAAACGCACCTTTTCTGCCTTTTCAGGTTTGCTAAAAAACGCTATAGAGCCTACTTATCCATATACGCACTTGGCGAAACCTACAGGTAGGCACCTCGGCAGTGGGCGAAGACCCTGCCGATGGTGAGCGTGGGGCAGGCAAGGAAATCACCATCGGCAGTGGCGGTGCGTGGGCAGGCAAGTAACCATCGGCAGGTTCTATCGACCACTGCCGAGTTTAGGCGATGCGTATAGGTTTTGTGTATGATAAGTTGTATCTTTGTGGCTAAAACCTATGGATTGTATGCTTCCTGATGATTTTATACTGGAAAATGAGCCTGCGAAAACTTGGCGCGAGGCGGAATTGGTTGTAAAATTCCATCTCCGTCCTATCAAAGGAAAGAAAACGCCCTTGTTACAAGCGTGGCTTGATGCGCCCTTGCCTGCCTTCACGCCTACGGAGCAAGAGCAATTTGACAAGCACTTATTACGCGCTATTGAAAACATCAGCGGTTGGAATGAGGCGGAATTGAAAATGAAGTTTATTGCCCACATTCTTGAGCTTGGCTTGTTAGAAGAAGGCAATGGCATTACGACTTGCTTTGATAGGAGTATATCGAGTGTGGTGGAGGGCGTTCCGCTTTCTGTTAGGTCAGATTTTATGATAGCGTCTGGTTATCAAAATGTTATCCAACAGCCCTATTTTCATTTTCAGGAATATAAGCCTTCGCTTAATCCTACAGGTGAACCTATGGCTCAGATTTTGGAAGCGTTTTTGATAGCGCAAAACATGAACAAAAAAACAATCCCGCTCTATGGCGTAGAAGTGGTAGGTGAGCATTGGAAATTTGTGGTCATGGAAGGTAGAGATTATTGTATTTCACCGCCTTACACATGTACAGTGCGCGAAGACTTGACACATATTATTGCTATTTTACGCCAATTCAAAGAGATATTAGAAACAACTTTGATAAAATTATAATTAAAAAAGATTTTTAGACAGGCTTTTTAATCTTGTGTCCTCATAAACAACTATATTGTTGTTTATGAAGATATAAAAAATGGTATAAACGACTATTTCTTGTTTGTGAAGACACAAAAAACGACTGAAGAACCATTTAATTTTAAAAATAAGGTGTAAAAAAGGCTTGCCAAAAATATTTGGCAAGCCTTCGTTTTTATTTTATGGATTTTGATTTTTAAGCTAAATACTTCGCTACATCTACATAAGGCATATCAAACGCATCAGAAACACCTTTATAGACAATATCGCCATTCACTACATTTAAGCCTAAACGCAATTCGTGGTTATCAGCGCACGCTTTTTTCCAACCTTTATTGGCTAAATCTATCGTGTATGGCAGGGTAGCATTGGTAAGTGCGACAGTAGAAGTATAAGGCACAGCACCTGGCATATTTGCCACGCAATAGTGAATCACCTCATCAATGATGTAAATAGGGTCTTCATGTGTAGTGGGTTTGCAGGTTTCGATGCAACCACCTTGGTCAACCGCTACATCTACAATTACCGAACCAGGCTTCATGATTTTGAGCATATCACGTGTTACCAAGTGAGGTGCTTTTGCGCCAGGAATAAGTACCGCACCTATCACCAAATCCGCATGGATAATAGCTTGGCGAATAGCATATTTATTCGACATTAGCGTTTCCACGTTGGCGGGCATGATGTCTGCCAAATGACGTAGGCGAGGCAAACTCACGTCCATGATTTTCACGTGCGCGCCCATGCCTGCTGCCATTTTTGCCGCTTGTGTGCCTACAATACCACCGCCCAATATCAATACATTGGCTGGTTTTACGCCTGGTACGCCTCCTAAAAGGATACCGCGTCCTTTAAGAGGTTTTTCCAAATATTTTGCGCCTTCTTGGATAGCCATACGTCCTGCTACTTCCGACATAGGAATAAGCAAGGGCAAAGAACGGTCTGCTTTTTCTACCGTTTCGTAGGCAAGACAAACTGCTTTAGCCGCAATCATTGCCTCCGTTAAAGGCTTATACGAAGCAAAGTGGAAGTACGTAAATAGCAGTTGATTGGGTTTAATGAGTTTATACTCAGACTCAATCGGCTCTTTTACCTTTACAATCATTTCTGCCACAGCATAGATTTCCTCAATGGTATGGAGGATTTGCGCGCCCGCTTCCACATATTCGGCATCAGGAAAACCACTTCCATCACCTGCAGTGGTTTGGATATAGACTTGATGTCCGTGATTGGTGAGTTCTGATGCGCCCGCAGGGGTGAGGGCAACGCGGTTTTCATTGTTTTTGATTTCCTTGGGTACGCCGATAATCATAACAGTACAATTTGAAGTGGGTTAAATACAATTTCGAGGCAAATATAAGGCTTATACGGCAATTACAAAGCATAGCGCAAAGGTTTTCGCAAAATTATTTATCTTGCCTGCCTATAGATAAAAAAACATAAAAAAAAACCTCCCATTTGAAGGGAGGCAAGTGCCAATAACTAAGCCTTTTTTGCTGCAAATTCAGCTTTGATAGCTTCTATATCTACTTTTTTGATAACAGGGCGACGCATCAATTGTTTCATTACTGCTGTCGTATTATTCGCAATCGCATAGTTTTTGCGCGTCTTGCGGTAAAATTGGGTAACTGCCATGATTATGAACGTTTAATTAAATTTTTGCAAAGGTAAGTTTTTTTATTTATAAAAAAAAGATTGCGAGCTGTTTTTTTTGCTATATTCAACAATATATGTGCGTTTTTTTTGTGAGTGGCATCTACTACTGAAAAAGAAAACGTGCTAATATACAAAAGAATATGTGCGTATATTTTTTTAATGTACGGGCGTGCTATATCTTTGCACAACCAATTTACAAACTCTTTTATGTCTGCAGTTAAAATATTTGCGGGTAGCGCTACACGTTATCTTGCCGAAAAGATAGCCGAAAATTATGGCAAACCTCTTGGGAACATGGTCTTGCAACGCTTCAGTGATGGCGAAATGTCCCCTTTCTTTGAGGAATCAGTACGTGGATGCGATGTGTTTTTGATACAATCAACGTTCCCACCTGCCGATAATATCATGGAGCTTTTGCTTATGATAGATGCCGCTAAACGCGCCTCAGCCAAGTATGTTACTGTAGTGATGCCTTATTTTGGCTATGCACGCCAAGACCGTAAAGACAAACCGCGTGTAGCCATAGCCGCTAAATTGGTGGCAAACTTGCTATCCGCAGCAGGCGCAGACCGCCTGATGACTTGCGACCTTCACGCAGGGCAAATACAAGGCTTCTTTGATTTTCCAGTCGACCATTTAGATGGCTCGGCTATTTTTGTGCCTTATCTGAGGTCGTTGAATATAGAAAAGCCGCTCTTTGCCGCGCCTGATGTGGGTGGAGTGGGCAGAGCAAGAAATTTTGCTAAAATATTTGAAACAGATATGATTGTCTGTGATAAACACCGCAAACGAGCCAACGAAATAGCTTCTATGCAAGTAATCGGTGATGTGGAAGGTGCTAATGTAATCCTCATTGATGATATGATTGATACAGGCGGCACGCTCAGCAAAGCTGCGCAAGTTATCAAAGAAAAAGGCGCAAAATCTATTCGCGCCGTATGTACACATCCTATTTTGTCAGGAAAAGCCTACGATAATATTGAAAACTCGGTTATTGAAGAACTAATCATAACAGATACCATCCCACTTAAGCGGGAGTCTGCGAAAATAACACAATTAAGCGTGGCATCACTATTTGCTATGGCTATTCGCCGCGTGCATGAGCATGAGTCTATTAGCTCTCTTTTCGTAAATTAAAAAGGTTATTTGATAATTTTTGTGAGTGCCTGATAAGCTAAAACTCGTTGCTACAACCTTCCACGAAAATTGTCAAACAATCAAAAATAAGTAAGGAATGAAGATTTAATAAGCTGACATTCTATAACATATATACATCGGAAAGTGGTTTTGGGAGATTTAGACAACCCCGAATGGGGTTGAACTATGAATAGCCCCACGTGAAACGTGGGGTAAGCTAAAAGTCATATCCCAAAACCAATTTCGTATGTGTATATCCTTTTCAGTGTGCGCAATCTATAAGAGTACGCTACAGAAGCGAAGAAAACAATAAACTTGTAAGGTTTAAAACAGGATAATCTATTTTTGAACATTGTCAATGGTCAATAGACCTTGACAAGCGTTCAAAAAATACTAACCGCACCTTATTTAATAACTGTTCCTAATCCACCTTGCCTACCTGTTTTCGTAGGCAAGGTGTTTGTTATATGCCGCAATTTACGAACTCGCCTACCTAAAAAAGTTAATGCGTAATATAAACAGCTACCCATTCCGCATTTTCTAAGGCTTTGACTCTGATGCGTTGTTGCGTATTTTCTGCGTGCATGACCATTAAGTCTGTTTCTTCGAGTAGGTATTTTGCTTGATTTATTTGAACTTCGACCTTGCCTTTTAATATATAGTAGGCAAGAGTTTGACAAGGTAAGGGAGAGGCTTCTTCCCATAGCCTTCGTCTTTTTACCTTTCTTGCTTTCAAAAAACCGTTCGCGCTTTTGCTAAGCATTAGGTTAAAATCTGTAGCCTTGCCTACGCTTTTAGTACTCCAATCACCTATAAATTGCTCAATATCAAGACGTTGTAAAGTCCTTGGTGGCTTTCCTTCATGCGTAAGCGTAAGCTCACCTTCCAGCACCATCAATGAGCGTTTAATGCCTTTTAAGAGTGTGAAATCCGACTGCTCCACTTCAATGGTAGCATGGCTGAGCCTAAATAGAAAGTTACGGGCTACATAACTACTGTTTTCAGGGAAAATATAAAGCTCTGTAGTTGTCCCACCAGCCCAAGCAGTAGGTTCTTTGGTATAGGTTGGTATTATTGTAACTTTCATAAGAACTTGCTATGCTTTTAATTCGATGGAGGCTACTATTTGAGCATGATCTGATTGCCACTCAGCCACACGTTCATCACTTAGGGTTTCATCCAAAAGGTGGTCATTGAATATCTGTACATAACCTACACGCCCTACGCTGTTTGAGTTTTCGGCTACCAATTCTTGACTCACCATGATGTGGTCTAATGCTTCATGATGCCCATTGTGAATATGCGAGTAATAATAATCATGGTAACTTTTACGGGCTTGGATACCCTTTGCATGATAGAGCAATACGTCCCATATTTCGCGCTTTGCATCTTCAGGCATATTGCGGAAAGGTGGCTCACCCGAAATTACTTGTGTAGAAACCGCCATATCATTGTCGTTCAAATCGCCTACCAAAATCAAAGGATTATTATTTTTTTGAATTTCCGTAATCACGATAGCCCGCAACGCGAGTGCTTCTGCAAGGCGGTGAAAAGTAGCTCGCACCTCGCCTGTGGCTCGTTCAAGCATAGTTATTTTTGAATCCTCGTTGGCTTCTTCTGAAAGCATAGGACGTTTTGACTTCAAATGGGCAGTCAAAAAAGTAATATGCAAATCGGGACGTATAGCTATAACCGCCTTCAGTACAGGGCGTGTGAATTGAGTCATAGGAAATAACATACCATTTTCAAGCGGAATTTGAATGGGAAAATCGGCAATAACCTCATGCGAAACGATAGGAAAACGCGAAACAATCGCCACAGCAGGCGTGTCGGTAGTGCGTGGCACCATGATAAGGTGGGCATCTTTCATGCGATGACTTTTTCCTAAAGCCTCGCGCAATGCCTCCTCATGAAAAACCTCTTGGAAGCCAACAATATCAGCTCCCATACGGTCTAATTGCTCACCAATCCACGCTACTTTGCGCTGATAAGTATTGGGACTATATTGTTTTTTGCCATAATAAGTAGTTTCAGGCAAAACCAAATTCAATACATTGAAAGTGCCTACTTTGAAATCTTGGACGTTATTTTGCATATTTTTCGGGATTAGTAATGAGAAATAAATAACTTCTACTTGATGCTGTAAACGTCTATCCGTTCTTTTTAGGTAATATATTCAAAAATACCCAATAATAAAAACTTATACTTTGTATTTTTTAGCTATTTTAATATTTATGAGGAGTTTTTATATTTGATTAGTATATTGACAGGTAATCATTTAACTATATTTGATTAGTATATTGACAGGTAATCATTTAACTGCGTACCTCGTACTTCTTATTTCGTACTTCCTTTAACTGCGTACCTCGTACTTCTTATTTCGTACTTCCTTCTAAGCACCCATTTTTTTTAAGTGTGCTATAGTTTCTATAGGATTGCTGGAAGTGAATACAAAATTGCCCGCCACCAATACGTCTGCGCCTGCCTCAAGTAGGAGAGGGGCATTCTCATTATTTACGCCACCATCTATCTCAATTAATGTATGCGCACCTGTGGCGATACGTAAAGCACATAGTTTCTGAACACGTTTGTAAGTTTGTTCTATAAATCGCTGTCCCCCAAATCCAGGGTTTACCGACATCATGCAGACCAAATCAATATCAGGTAAAATATCCTCCAGTAATTCTATGGGTGTATGTGGATTCAGCGCGACTCCAGCCTTCATTCCCGCTTGCTTAATTTGTTGAATGGTACGATGCAAATGTGTGCAGGCTTCATAATGAACCGAAAGATAGGCAGCACCTAAGGCTTGAAACTGTTCAATGTAGCGTTCGGGTTGCACAATCATAAGATGCACATCAAGTGGCTTTTTTGCATGGCGTTGAATGGCTGCCAAGACAGGCATTCCAAAAGAAATATTAGGCACAAACACACCATCCATGATGTCAATATGTAGCCAATCAGCTTGGCTTGTATTGAGCATCTCGATATCGCGTTGGAGGTTGGCAAAAT
>JAYTNK010000071.1:0-5452 GCA_043748375.1 Cytophagales bacterium | reverse complement strand
AAGGTGTTGCTTGTGCTTTACCGAACCTCTTTAGAGGTTCAAATTTGAATAGCCCCCAATGAAATTGGGGGAACTTTTATTTTGATGCGTTTAATCTGGTCTGTTACCAAACTTTTGCGCTACAACTATACCAACAGATGCTTACAGCATGACTACTTGTATCAGCAGAAAGGGGGATAATATTTCGGAAAAACTGTAGCACCCCAGAAATTGTACTGTACAGGTAGGCAAGTCTATTAGTTTTTAATAACTCAATAGCACTTGTTGTTTGTCGCCTTGTAGCGTAGGGTTTTGGGTTACGTTGTGCAGTAGGCGAGCATAATATGGCAAGCCTTCTGTTTGGTTATTCATAGTTTGCCAAATTTCCTCTACCGTTATTTTGTTGTCTTTGTTTTGGTCTGTATTTTGATAGTCTTGCAAGGCGCGTAAAAAGAAAAATGTGAAAAGCCCATGTTTTTCTGCATTGTACCAAGTGGCTACTTCGTCCTCTTTGCACGCACTTAGAATGGTCGCATTTTTCAAGGCTTGTATGCCTTTGGGTTTGATGACTATAGGCGAGATATTGTCGTATAGATTCACGCCTGAAAAACACGCATCAAGCACTATAGTAAAACTTTTGGCGGGTATTTTGGCAAGGTTTTGATAAAAGATTTCCATGTCATAGCCCGATAAATCAATGTACTTGGGTTCACTTTCTACAGGCACAAAAAAGCCCTTGCCACTCTTCAAGCTCGGCGCGCCATGCCCTACATAATACACAAAAACGTCTGTCTTGCCTGCCTGCACCATATTGAAAAGTTTGCCCTGATGATTGTCTTTTTCTCCAAACAAAGTCCGAAAATCTGCCAAAGTAGCATCTTCTTGATACAAAATATTGCCTTCTGAAAAGCCCAATGTTTTGATGAGGTATTGCTTCATCAGTTGCGCATCTGCTTGCGCAAAGTCCACCGATTTTGTTTTTTGATAATTTTTATTGCCTATAATGACTGCTATCGCGTCTGGATTTTTGGTTTTGGTGATAGGAATTTGAGTAGCTAATTTCTTTAAATTGTTTTCTGCTATCTTTACTTCGGGCTGTTTGGCAACGGGAGGCGCGTATTTTCCATACAAAGGGCGCAAATCATACAAGAAAAGTTTGCCATTTTTTGTTCCCAACGCTATTTGCTCTCCATTCGGACTCATAGCCACTTGTATAACGTCTTCTTTTATTTTTATCCATTTAGATGGGGAGGCAAGGTCGGTAGGCAAGAACTCTGCATAAAAATCTCGACCACAAAAACCACCCACTATAAAAAAAGACCCTTGCGGAGTAGCAAAAACTGCGTTTACTGTCTTATAGGTATAGTCCGCCTCTTTCATAAAGGCAACCGTATTATCGCGGTTTCGCGCTTGAATGTCCCAAAATTCTATTTCTCCCTTCTCTGTGCCACAAATTACATTTTTTTGGTTCGCATAGAGCGAAGCACAAGTAATTTCGGGGGAGGTAAGCCTGCCTACAGATTTAGCATCTTTCGCATTTGTGAAATCCACTTTTTTGAGATTTTCAACCAACATAAGCGTCTTGCCTTCGTCTGTATACGCCAAAGACAACAAAGCCCCTTTGCCATCACTGCGCCTAGTATTGGTAAATTCTCCTTTTAAGTATGTGAATTTTCGTTTGGATAGGTTGTAATGTACGATAATTCTATCATACTTCACGCCATAGTCCGAACTAATAGTGATATCGTTGCCATCGGGCGTGTAGGTAAGCAAAGTACCACAAAAGTCTTTGGGCAATTTGTCTTCGCTGTATTTGAGTTTGCCTGTGCTTGCCTCCAAAAAAATCAAAGCCCTGCCTACTGTTACCAATTCTTGGCTGTCAGGACTAAATACCATGCCATACACATAATTTTCGGGGTGAAATGTAATGATGCACTTTCCTGTAACGAGATTCCAAAGTTTTATATCTCTGTATTTGTCAAGGGAGGCAAGATATTGCCCATTCGGACTATACACCATGTTGAGTATTTCGGAGGCGTGTCCTTTCAGTTCAGTATTTTCTAAGGAAATCTCGTTTCCTTTATTTTGTGCCTTGCCTACCCAAGCGCAGGCAAGCAGTAGGCAAGTGAGTATAAAACTTCGCATATTTGTATGTGCTTGTAAGCGAAAGCCGTAAGCCTTTATGGTTTGCTGTGCATACGCAAACAGAGCAGAAACAAGGTGCAAGCACAAAAGAGGGAATAACGATTTTTTCATAATACAGATTTTTGGTCTGGTTCAAAATAATAAACCACAAAGTTTCGTAACCTTGTGGCAAAACTACCTATAAATACTATGCGGTGTATATAATACTTTGTTAATGCAGAAAAAAGGTAGCGTGTTAGCTATCAATTTGTTACGCGTACTTTGACGGCACGTTTTTTTTCTATTTTGCTTCTAAATTTTTTTGATAATTTTTAAGGCACAAATATAGCCAACTTTGCGCGTATTTTGGGGGGGTAAGTGATTCGATATGGCAGAAAAAACTTGCAAAAAACTGCTTTTGGACTATCTTTGAACCATCAAAAGCTATTATTTTATGTCCATAGCCGAAACGCTCATACTCGAAAACCTCCAAACGAAAAACCCCTACCTTGAGTTAGGCAACTGCGAACTTACAGGCAAGGAGACTTGCCTGCTACTGCTCAAAAAGTGCGACCACATAGAAACGCTTATCTTTTCGAATGAGTGGTATGAGTTTAATGAAACAAAAAATGAATGGATAAAACACCAAAGCCAAAACGAAGGAAAGCCCAACAAACTTACCTCCCTGCCCGAATACCCGCCCCTACTCAAAAAGTTTGTTCTCGCAGGCAATTTGGACAACCCATTTGAAATCTCGGATATTTCCGCTTTGAAGGAATTACACAACTTGACCAATTTAGACCTTAGTTACAATCCAATCTCGGATATTACCCCTTTGAAGGAATTACACAAATTAACCCATTTAAACCTAAGCTCCAATCCAATCTTGGATATTGAACTTTTGAAGGAATTACACAAATTGACCCATTTATACCTGTGGGGTAATCACATCTCGAATATTGACCCTTTGAAGGAATTACACAAATTGACCAATTTAAACCTTCAAAACAATAAAATTTCGGATATTGCCCCTTTGAAGAAATTACATAAATTAACCGATTTATACCTTTACAACAATCAAATCTCGGATATTGCCCCTTTGAAGAAATTACACAAATTGACCCATTTAGAGCTTCAAGACAATAAAATCTCGGATATTAACCCTTTGAAGAAATTAAACAATTTAACCAATTTATTCCTTATCTCCAATCAAATCTCGAATATTAACCCTTTGAAGAAATTAAATAAATTGACAGATTTAAACCTTAACTTCAATAAAATCTCGGATATTACCCCTTTGAAGAAATTAAACAAATTGACGTATCTAAACCTTCGCTACAATAAAATCTCGGATATTGACCCTTTGAAGAAATTACATAAATTGACCAATTTAGACCTTAGCGACAATCAAATCTCGAATATTGACCCTTTGAAGAAATTACACAAATTGACACATTTAGACCTAAGTTCCAATCAAATCTCAGATATTGCGTTTTTGAAGGAATTAACGGATTTGACTTATTTAAACCTAAGCTCCAATCATATCTCGGATTTTTCGTTTTTGAAGGAACTAAAGGGTTTGACTGCTTTAAACCTAAGCTCCAATCATATCTCGGATATTTCGGCTTTGAAGGAATTAAAGAGTTTAATTTCTTTATTCCTTAACAACAATCACATCTCGGATATTTCCGCTTTGAAGGAATTAAAAAATTTAACTTCTTTATCTCTAATCAACAATCAAATCTCGGATGTTTCGGCTTTGAAAGAATTATATAGTTTAACTTCTTTATCTCTAATCGACAATCAAATCTCGGATATTTCGGCTTTGAAGGAATTAAAGAGTTTAATTTCTTTATTTCTAATCGAAAATAAAATCTCGGATTTTTCTTGCCTTTTACAGTTGGATAAGTTAGAAAACATTTCGATAAATCGCAATAAGATTGCTTTTCCAATAGACAGAACATTGGCTCATTTGCTATATTGTTGCGATAAAAAAATACCTCATACAAGTATCCCACAACAAAATGTAATGCCTCCCTTCTTTGAGCAAATTTATAATTTGATGGTAAGTAAAGACGAGGCAAATCAAACACTTGCTAAACAGCTCGCTATGGGGCAAGGTTGGACTGAAAGAGACATAGAGGCATACTTTTGGTTTTACACCACTAATTAAACTACCCCTATCTTACTTAAAACTGCTTTGCTCAATAGGGTAGTTTTGAACCATACAGAGCAAGGAAAAAGACCACAAAAAATGTCAGACAAACAGGGTTTTTGAAGTAGGATACCTTGAAATAGCAGAATATACTTGCAAAAAATAGCTTTTGCGCTATCTTTGGGCAATCAAAAACTGCTTTTTTATGTCGTTCGCTGAAACACGCATACTCGAAAACCTCAAAACCAAAAACTCAAACATGGATTATATATCCAAGTTCAGTATTTGTATTTTGGTTTTAACCCTTTCCTTGGAAACCTACCTGAAGAAATCCAAGAAAAAGGTGGTTTGGAAATACGCCAATATTGGCGGGATACCCAAAAGTGATAATGCTTGTTTTTCAGGTAAGTTTTTTGTACCTTTGCCTCAAGATATAATCCCCCTAATCGTTATGACTGTATTGGATAAAAAACAGTATTTGAATCAAATTGTAGCGCATTTGTCAGAAGAGCATATTGACCAAATGCTTGCCTATGCGAACACTTTAGCTATCCCCCAAAATGAGAAACATGAGGCGAAATTTGAGGAGCTTTTGGCTCTTACTAATGAAAAATACAAAAAAGTGTGGGAGGCATTGGCATGAGGTATTTGACTAAAGAGGAAGTCATGACCATCAATAACCAACAAGTAAAGCTATTTGGAGGCAATTTTGTGCCGCCCCATAATTTTTTGCATGAAAAAAATTTGGACTATTTGCTGGAGGCAGTTCAGGCAGAAATGTTTGGCGCGCCTTTGTATCCTGAAATCTATGAAAAAGCAGGCTTGTATATGTTCAACATTATCTCGAACCATATTTTCCAAGATGGCAATAAACGCACTGGTTTGCAAACCGCTATGATTTTCTTGATGCTCAATGGCTACGATTTACCCATGGACGATATTGAACTCACCCATTTCACCTTAGCGGTAGCGTCAGGCGAGCGTACCCTCGAACAAGTGCAAACGTGGTTTCAGGCGCATATAACCCACCTATAGAGGTTGAAAGTATGCTGAAAACTTGGATACCTTACAGTTTAGTTTTATTGCGTTTGGCACTTGCGCCTGTATTGATTTTGATTGCTACTGCTGTAGGCAATCCAACTATATGGTTAGTAATAGGTTTATGGATAGGTTTATTATCTGATATTTTTGATG
>JAYTNK010000070.1:0-2786 GCA_043748375.1 Cytophagales bacterium | reverse complement strand
TGCCCAATAGAGAGCAAAAGGCAGGCGAGTAGAAATATTTTTTTCATATCATTTTAGAGTTTGATAAACGTGAACTTGCCTGTTTTTTCGTTGAATTGCAGTTGGGCTACATTTTGTAAGGTTTGATTGCGCGTAGAGCGTTTGATGACCTTGATGGTTGTGCCTTGTTGTGGCAATGAAATTATATTGTCATACAATGCCATTTCGCCATTTGCTTCTTTTTGTTTCTCCTCTGTGGTCATTTTGGCTTCCATGTGTGCTTCAGATGCCTGATTAAACTGATTCATGTCAGTCATATTTTCTATCATGCCTTGGTTTTCGGTAAGTTCTGCGTTTGTCATTTCGTAGAATGTAAGCGCAGTTCCGCATGCTTGCATACATTGAGGCACAGTAACAGCCAATATTTCGCGGTCATTTTGAGTGGTATAGTAGGCGAATTGACAATTTGTAGCAGGTTGAACAGCTGATTCAGTAAAACGAAACTCGGCATAACCATTGACAAAATCCTTTTTCACAAAGGTTATTTTCATGTCTGATTTTTTCAAGTAAGCCTCTATGAGCGCTTGCATACCTACTTTGGTAGCTTCAGTTTGTGGCTTATCAACAACTGCCACTGTTTCCGTTTTTGGATTTACGGTTTTAGGAGTTTCGAGAGCGTTTTGTTCCGACTTCTTGCCAGCACAGCAGGCAAGAAACGAAACAAGTACAAGGGGAAGAATGTAATTTTTCATATACGTATATTATTTTACAATTATTATAAATCCTTTACACAACGCAAACACATCTTATATCCTGACCCATTTGTAAGTGTTTGGACATAGCCATTACCCGTTGCGTTAAGTTGAAAATAAGTGTTGGAGCTATTTACCCAATAATTACCTAACGCTCCTCTATCGAATATTTGTATGCCTAATGTGGTATTAAGATAACCCGTAACTGTCATTGCCATTTCGCCATTTTTCAAAGTAGCATAGCCTTGTTGGGTGGTAGCTGTAGGCAAGCCTGCCAAAGTTTCGTACTCTACCTTGCTGGGCAATCGCCAACCTGCGGGGCAGGCTGTTTCAGCCTCTGTCCACGTAAAATACTTGTCAGGCATACTAATAGGTTGTTGAACAAATACTGGAGGCATAGAACCAGGTATAACCATTAAAAATGTGGCATCAGTAGGTCCTGGATAGTTTTTGCCAAAAAAAACTTTCTCACCGCTATAGATAAGATTGATGTCAATACCATTTAGCATATAGTTGGAAGTGAAGAAGTTGGTAGGAAGTTGCGAGGTTTGCGTGCCGTTGTTTACGCTGATTTTACTTCTAAAAGTTCCTGCGGGAACTTTTACTTTCAAGGTCGTACTCGAAGCGATTGTTACTTCTGTAGCGACAACAGTGCCAAACTTTACTGTCGTAACGCCTGCTACGAATCCTGAACCTGTGAGCGTGATTTCTGTACCAATCTTTGCTGTGGTGGCACTGGCACTTGTTACGGCTACGGGCGTATCAGACGTGCTTGTGGGATTGGGATTAACCACTTCAGTTGTTTTTTTACAGCCCGCAAGGCTCAAAAAAGCTAAACAAGTAATCGTAGCGAGGGTTTTTCTTAGAATTTTCATTTTTTTTGGGGTAGATTTAACGTTTTGATATGCAAAAATAAAAACGGTTTCCCATACTTGGAAAACCGTTTTGTGAAAGGGGGCTTTGGCTTTATGAAGGGTAGGCAAGGCAGACTTTGCGACTTATTAGCTTGCCTACCCAAATTTTATGCGCCACACAACAAGCCCGTTGTACTCACTGTAAGCGTGATGATTTTGCTCGTTGAGCCATTGCTTATCGTGATAGTCGCTGTAAAAAAAGCAGGACGAGGATTAGGTGCACCGCAATAAAAAAGATAGATGTTTCCTGCAGTGGCTACTATGATTTGCCCTGTAGTAGCATTGATGGCGAGTGCGCCCGTTACTTGTTGCGAACTAATCGCATAAGTCAATGTACCACTATTGGTAGTAGCACTAACAGTGCCTACGACTGTGCCATTTTGCATATTGTTGGGCAATCCAACGCTAAAGTCAGTCGCATTGATTACAATAGCTTCTGGCTCTGCTTTGTCTTTTTTGCAAGAAACAAGGGTTATTCCTAAGCAAAGGAATAGGAGAAAAGAAAATGAAACGTTTTTCATGAGCGTAAAAAAAAATGATGTGCAAAGTTAATGCAATGCTTTTCAAACTCGAAAAACCGTTTTGTGAAAGTCGGGTTTGGCTTTGTGAAGGGTAGGCAAGGGCAAAACCAGCACTTGGTAAATGTTCCTTGATAAATATCCTTTTACCCCTGCATAGCCTCCAAAAAGGCTTTTTTGCGGTCTTTTGCTAAATCAATTTCGCGGAGGCTATGCATGAGGATAGTGCTTTTCTCGCCTACCTTCACAGATTTGATGCAGTGTTGATTGACCAAAAAAGACCGATGTACGCGCAAAAAGAATTGAAAGTTCTCTAACAATATTTCAAAATATTTTAGGTTTTTGGAAATCAATATTTTTTTGCCCCCAGTAAGTTGGATATTCACATACGAGCCTTCTGCTTCTATGTATTCTATTTGGGCAATTTCCACATATTCATAGCCATTCAAAACAGGCAAGCAAAGCATTTGCGGTTTATCTTTTTGCAAGTTTTGCGTAAGCATTTGCAGGCGTTTGCGGTCTTGGGCTATGCTTTTTTGTGCTTGTACTTTTTCGATAGCATCTATCAAATCTTGCTCTTGAATGGGTTTGAGCAAATAATCTATTGCCGAGAGGCGAAAAGC
>JAYTNK010000069.1:0-2824 GCA_043748375.1 Cytophagales bacterium | reverse complement strand
ACTTTTCGCTTACCCCACGTTTCACGTGGGGCTATTCATAGTTCAACCCCATTCGGGGTTGTCTAAATCTCCCAAAACCACTTTCCGATGTGTATATATGAGCAGTCATGCTGTAAGAATCTGTTTTTCAGGCTTTTGCGGGGTGCTAAAGTGTATAACAGACGCTTATAGCGTGGCTATCCCGTAATAACTTTCGAAGAACCTTATTTCTTTCTTCTTTTCCACCATAAAAGCCGACAACCTATTGCAAACAAAGCCAAAAAAGGAAATAGGATTGATATAATCGATTCTTGTTTGGCTTGTTCTTTGGCGGTTATATTTCACCGAAAGTGCTAAAGCAATACACAAAAATTAAAAAAACGAAAAACATTTTTTTTTCGTTATGTCTGTATGCTGAAATGTTTGTTATCCCTGCTCGCTTTACTTTTCACTACACTTTGCATGGCTCAAATCTTGCCCTTGCCTACCGATACGTTATTGAGTGAGGCAGAGCTTGGGCGCAAGCCTACGGTTACAAACATAGCACAAGCCTATCGACAGCCCAATAAAGTGTATCGGTTGCAACTGAAAACTTCGGGTAGTTTATATGGAAAGGTTACAGAAGTACACTATCGCATCGACTCTTTGGTCAATTTGCAGTATTTCCAATGCTCCAATGAGGCTTTGGAAGTCTTGCCTGCCTCTTTTGGTACATTGCGCAATATGCAACAGCTTTATTTGAGTGGTAACAAGCTGGCTATTTTGCCCGACACGCTTTATCAGTTGCGTAATTTAAAACGCCTCGACCTTGCAGGCAATCAACTTATCAAAATAAGTGATAAGATTTCAAACTTTACCCAATTAGAATTGCTATATTTGCACAATAATAAAACATTGAACGAACTCCCGCTATTTCAAATAGGGAAACTCCAAAACCTACGCTTTCTCAATATACGCGGCACAAAAATTCCACGCGAGCAAGCACAAAAATTACAAAAACTATTGCCCAAATGTAAGGTAGAGTTTGATTGATTAAATTATTTTAAACTACCTGAAAAAGACGCAAAAAAATAAATTAAATGGATTTTATAGATTTTAAACTTAACCGACAATTACTTGATGCTATTGCAGATGCGGGCTATACCACACCTACACCCATTCAAGCAAAAGCTATTCCACCTGCATTAAATGGACAAGATATCATGGGCGTAGCTCAAACAGGTACAGGCAAAACCGCTGCCTATCTCTTGCCTATTTTGATGAAAATAAAATATGCACAAGGCAATAACTTGCGCGTACTTATTCTTGCTCCTACCCGTGAACTTGCTATGCAAATTGATCAAGCGATTGCACAATTAGCTAAATATACTGATATTCGACACGCGGTTGGCTACGGCGGAATAGGCATGAAATCGCAACTCGAAAAAGTTAGGGCGGGTATTGACATCTTAACAGCCACACCTGGTCGATTCATGGATTTATACCGTACTAACGAAATGCCTCTAAAAGACCTGAAAACACTGGTGCTTGATGAGGCAGACAAAATGATGGATATGGGCTTTATGCCCCAAATACGCCAAATATTAGAAGTGATTCCGAACAAACGCCAAAACCTCCTCTTTTCTGCTACGATGCCTCAAAAAGTATTGATACTTTCAGAAGAGTTTTTGGAATATCCTACGATGGTAGAGGTTGCCCCATCGGCTACTACTGCCGATACAGTGCGGCAAATTATTTATGAAGTGCCTAATCTAAAAACTAAAATAAACTTGCTTATTCACCTTTTGCAAGATGAAACAACGCTGAACCGCGTTTTGGTTTTTACAAGAACCCGCACTATGGCGAACAATATTTTTAAGTATCTTATCCGCAAATTCCCCACAGAATCAGTCCGTGTAATTCACGCGAACAAAGCTCAAAATGCACGTATCAATGCTATGGAAGCATTTAAACAAGGTGGAGTAAGAGTTATGGTGGCGACTGATGTGGTATCGCGAGGCATAGATGTTAGTATGGTTTCTCACGTTATAAACTTTGATGTGCCATTGGTTTATGAAGATTATGTACACAGAATAGGACGCACAGGCAGGGCTGAAAATACAGGCGAAGCCATCACTTTTGTAACTATTGCTGAAAAATACCACATAGGCAAGATAGAAGAAATTATCAGACAAGTTATCCCTATAGAAGACCTTCCTACCGATTTAGAAATTATCGAAACGCCCTTTACTGAAAATCAACTCATGTTGCGTGCTATAGATGACCAACGTAAAAAAGAAGACCCCACCTTCAAAGGTGCTTTTCATGATAAAAAACGCCCTATTGAAAAAATTAAAAAGAAACTCCGCGCAAAACGAAAAGAGCTTATAAGAACTTGGAAAAGGAAAAAGAGTTAAGGACTACAATGTTATGTGCGCTTGGAAAAAGAAGGCATACCGCTATCAAAACAATCATTTTGCTACACACTGTTTCATGTGGGTCTTGCTACTTAAAAAACTTGCCTACCTTTCTGAAAAAGGGTAGGCAAGTTTTTTGAAGCAGGCAAGGAAAAGCATGGTTTTTCCTTGCCTACCCAAAACCCACACAAAAAGCCTATTTATTGCCTTTTGTGTAGATTTAGCGCGGCATTGTTTTGCTTCGCAAAACGCAAGTTGAAAACTTGCCCTATAGAAAGTTCCAAGTTCGCTTCGCTAAACTTGAAACAGTATTGTTTTATTTTGCAACAAAACAAACTTGGAATAGTGGAGAGGCTGAAATGTACCAAGATATGTTTAAAATCTTATTTAAAAAATAATTATTTATGAAAAAAATAGTATTGCTCCTTTTCATTTTATTTTTTAATGCT
>JAYTNK010000068.1:0-3686 GCA_043748375.1 Cytophagales bacterium | reverse complement strand
CATCAAAATCCATTTGCTTCAGTCTATAATATGAATCCGAAGGATTGCTGACTGCTAACTGATAACTGCTTACTGCGGTACTGTTGCCCTTGCCTTCTACAAAATCAATGTTTTTAAATGTTTGTGCATTATCGGAAACTTGTATTTCAAAACCTTTGTTGTTGATTTCAGAAGCGGTTGTCCATTCGAGTTTCACTTCTTCAGTAGCCTCGCCTGCCTTTTCTATCCTTTCTCCTTCGAACCTTACCAACGTGATAGGCAAAGGCGCGCCACCACCCACTGCCCAAGGCGAAAAAGCATTGATGCTTGTGGCTTCCACATAATCCACTGCAGCATCAGTCCAAGTGCCGTTTTGGCTCTGCCAAGCAGTGCCATTGTAGCGGAAAAGTTTGAGTTGTGAGGAAGGTGTAATGCCCGCCAACTCATCTGTTGCAAACTCTATGCGCATGGTGGCATTGGTAGGCGTACCTGTGATGTCATACACCTTTTTGATGCCTCCATTGCCTACACTCATGCCTTTGTAATGATAGCGGTCTATGCTTACTGTGCCTGCATTAGCAAGGTGTATGCCCAAGCCCGCTAAAGCACTCAAAGTACCTGTAGTAGTGCGGTTGGTGATGCGCAGATAACCGCCTTGGTTGGTTTCATTTAAGCCGATAGAATTATCCACTACCAAGTGATTGTTTATGCGAGCTTCGCTCAAGCTACCTGTCGTACCCAAATCCACATTTCTACCATTCAAATTTAAATCGCCTGCTGTCAAAGTGAGTGTGCCTGTGATGGTTATATTTTGGCTCAAAGTAGCTCCTGCAGTATTATTGATGGTGAAGTTGTTAGCAGAAATGCCTGTAGGATTGTTGATAGTTTGGAGGGCAGTACCATTTAATAGATAATTTGCCCCTGTGGTAAAGGTTTCTAAACCACTTACGCCTATGGCATTGAAACCATTTACATTCGTGGTGCGGAAAGTACCTCCTGCATCAAGCGTAAAGCTCCCTGCTCCTGCGAGTGTACCTGTGCCTTGTATATTGAGCGTGCCTCCATTTTGTACAGTTAGGTCTGTACCTGTGTCGTTTGCTATAGTGAAAGTTACGCCTGTATTTACTTGAAGTGTGCCTCCGTTCTCTACTGTTATTTGGTCAAGTGCTGTGTTTGCGGTTACTGTGGTGGTGTGCCCATTGCGAACGTTGATAAAGAGAGCGGCAGAAGTAGGCGGCGTAACAGCCGTATTCCAAGTAGCACCTGTAGTAGAACTTTGCCAGTTGGTAGCACTTGCAAAAGAAGCATTGCCTGTGGTACGAAACCATCTGGCAGGCAAGTCACCTGTGATTTTGATGTCATCAATGGCAGCAGCGGGTGGGACAGCTACCCCATTTCCGTCATTCTGCCATTGAAAGACAATTTTTATTTGGGGATTAGGCACAGAGGCTAAAGAAAGTGTATAGGTAGTCCACTGCCCTGTATTTGCATAGCCCCCACAAGCATTGGAAGATGTTAGGCAATATTCACCTGCAGGGGTGCTATAATCTCCAAAAAAAGGGTCAAATGAATATATTAAGAGTTTTAACCCGTCAGTGGCACAAGAAGTACTACCAAAAGAAAAGAAATCAAAAGTGAGTACAGGCGAAGTATAACCTGTTATGTTGATGGGAGGCGAAAGTATCGCTGAAGAAGTAGCGTTTATGGGTGCTGTATCCACATAAGTTGCGCCTATATCTGCAGTTGGATTTCCTATATGCAGTGTGCCATCTGTACCACCGCTGTTGCCACCACAACTGGGTGCATTGATACCTCTTTCTGCTGAAGATATGTACCATTTGTTGGGAGAAGCACCAGCTGAAAAGTCATATACCTCCCAGCCATTCCAACCATTAGCAAGGCAACCAGCCGCACAACCATTGTCAAAATTTTCAGAATACGCTGTAGCAGGGGGCGGTGGAGGCGGGGTAACAAGTACGGGCGCAACAGCCTTAGACTTTTCAGTTTTTTTGGCTGTTTTTGTGAGGTGTTCACCTTGCAAACGCATATTAGGCGACACGATAAGGACAATGGAAGCTATTGTAAGCAAAGCTACGATAATAAAACCTGTAGAGAGTAATTTACGCACGATATTTTTAGTTTAGTTTTTTAATTTTTTGAGGATTGAATAAAAAGCTACCCGATAAGGCAACTGTAAAAAGAATAAGTAAATAAACCGTTGGAAAGCCAACTAAAACCCCTCCAAATGCACAAAAACCTATCAAACTAAAAGAAACAAACAACAAAGCTGATAAGATATGGCTGAGGAAAGGTACTTTGCTAAAATGTAAAGGAGGTTCATACAAAATGAATAAGATAGCCCAAGACAGCCATACTGTAAAAAGAGTCTTGTACGAAATAACCAAACCAAGTACTGCCAAAACTCCCAACATTTGCCTGTTTTCTGTCGCTTTTGCTAAACAAAACCCTATACAAATCAGGAGAGGAAAGTGAAATAGGGTTTCTATATCCAACGCCCAATTTTTGGGATATATCATCCTTGCCTGATACGCGCCTATAGTGGCATATATGATAGCAAGCGAAATCACATACCAAGGTACACGCATCAACCTAAAAAAAGCAGGCTCATGGCGGTATAAAGAAAAAAACACCAACCAAGCATCAAGACATAGAAATAATAAGGCAATAACATCACTATCGGGTTTGGGGGGTAGATACTTGTATAAAAAATTCATCATAAAAGGAATCGCGCCCGATAAAAACAAAATAGTGTAAATGCTGAATCCTGCTATCAAACCTTGTAAGATACTATTTCTTTTGGTGCGTACATAATGAAAGCAAGTAATAACCAACAACACTATCTCTATCCTGATGCCAAGCGTCGCGCCTCTATGCAAACTTGCGCCACCTATAGTAAGATATGACCACCCAAAATCGCTCCAACCACTGATAGATAAATAACTCATTTCTACGCCTTCCCCTCTAAAAACTACTAAATCAATCAAAGGCGCGGAAAGCGAAAATGAAAAAAAAGTAATGACTAATTTAGCTACTTTCAAAATAGGCACACCCGAAAATAAATGCAACTGCACCAAAAAAGCCATCACAATAAACACAAACCAAAGCCCAATATGCCATAAATTCATAAGATTAAAAAGCCGTTGGTTTGCATAAAATTCAAGCGTAAGCCTGACAGCCAGCAACGCCAAAAATAACTGCACATACATGACAAAAGGCGTAGGATTGTTTTCCACCTTTTCAGTAATATCTTCAAATAACGCCTGTATTTTTTGTATTATTTTAGTCATTTTTTTGTATTTGGTTTAGATGCCTTTGTAATGTTCTAAGTGCCATGGCAGTAGCAAATATGTATTCTTTTTTTGTACTATTTGGGGCAGGAAAAAATCCGCCTTCCCACGCCCCGCTTGAGGTTTGTTGTTTTAAAAGGTATTGGATAGCTTTGTAGGCAGCATATTCTAAAGCCTCATTTTTTTCATGGGCTAAAAAACTTTGGATACTTGCCAACGTTAAAGCTACTTCGAGTTCCTTAGAAGGTGTTTTGAAGTGTGGTGCACCTCCATACTCCCACGTGCCATCAGTTTGCTGACTTTTGAGGATATAATGGATAGCTTTTAACTTGACGGCTTGCATATCAGGCGTTTTGAGAGGTGCGATAACTTCTGAAATAGCCCAAAGCCCGTAGGCAG
>JAYTNK010000067.1:0-1582 GCA_043748375.1 Cytophagales bacterium | reverse complement strand
AAAACACCTCATACAAGTACCCCACAACAAGATGTAGAGCTTCCGTTCTTTGAGCAAATTTATAATTTGATGGTAAGTAACGATGAGGCAAATCAAGTGCTTGCTAAACAGCTTGCTATGGGGCAAGGTTGGACTGAAAAAAACATAGAGGCATACTTTTGGTTTTACACCGCTAATTATCTTGCTTAAAACTGCTTTGCTCAATAGGGTAGTTTTCAAGCCTACGGAGCAAAGAAAAAGACCGCAAAAATTGTTGGACAAACAGCGTTTCTGAAGCAAGATGCCTTGAAATAGTAAAAAATACTTACAAAAAAAGAAGGTGAATTACTCATCTATGTTAGCTATTTCTATCCATGTGTGTGAGACACCATGTTCAAAATATCACGGCATTAAAATCTTGCATTTACCCCATTATTAAGCATTTTTAAGCAAAAATATAAGCTATATTATGGGGGTAATCTAAAATAAAAAATATAATATTTTGATTATCAATTATTTATATTGATTATTTTTAGGATAGATTAGGCATTCAGCTTCAAATATCCAATAATCAAGTTTTGGGGATATTATTTATCTACCCTTGCCTACATGATAGCAGGCAAGGGTAGATTTTGTAGGCACAAATTACACTTTTGCAAAGGCTTGTATAAAGTCATCTTTAATGTCTTCGATATGCTCAATGCCTACCGAAACACGCAACAAAGAGGGTGTTACGCCTGCGGAAAGTTGCTCGGCATCAGAAAGTTGTTGGTGTGTAGTAGAAGCAGGGTGAATAATCAAGGTTTTGGCATCACCTACATTCGCTACGTGGCTGGTAAGTTGCAAGGCGTTTACAAAACGCTCTGCTTCTGCTCTGCCTCCTTTTACTTCAAAGGAAAGCACGCCCCCAAATCCGCGTTTCAAATATTTTTTCGCAAGTGTGTGGTAAGGACTGCTTTCAAGTCCAGGATAATGCACTTTGTTTACTTGCGCATGTTTTTCAAGCCATTGCGCGAGGGCAAGTGTATTCTGCACGTGGCGATCTACGCGCAAAGATAGCGTTTCGAGTCCTTGCAAATGCAGGAAAGAATTGAAAGGGCTTGATGCGGAACCAAAATCGCGCAAACCTTCTACTCTTGCACGAATGATGAACGCAATATTGCCAAAAGGACTCGATTTACCAAAAACATCATTGAAAATCAAGCCATGATAGCCCTCTGATGGCTCAGTGAATTGTGGGAATTTGCCGTTGCCAAAGTCATACTTGCCTGCATCAATGATGATGCCTCCAATGCTTGTGCCATGTCCGCCTATCCATTTGGTAGTAGAAGCGACTACGATAGACGCGCCATGCTCGATGGGGCGAAATAAATACCCACCTGCGCCAAAAGTGTTATCTACTACTAAGGGTAAATCATGTTTTTGTGCCAATGCCGCTATAGCATCAAAGTCGGGGATATTAAAGCTTGGATTTCCAATCGTTTCGAGATAAATGGCTTTGGTTTTGTCATCTATTAACTTCTCGAAAGCTTCTACTTTGTCGCCTTGCGCAAAACGTGCTTCTATGCCAAGACGTTTGAAGGCTACTTTGAATTGATTGTAC
>JAYTNK010000066.1:0-4843 GCA_043748375.1 Cytophagales bacterium | reverse complement strand
TGTACAACACGTAGAAGAGTTAGCGAATCAAGGTAAACTTACCTTTCTTTTCGATAAAATAACAGACAGCGAAACACGCAAAAATTATGACCTCCACACCAATCGTGGGCGAGAAGCTATGTTTGCCCTTAGACGTAACTTTTCAGACTTTATGCTTATTAAAACGTTTACAAGCCAGGATTTTGTAGATGAGCATGATTTATTTGTCTTAGGGAGTAAGTTTGACCAACAACGTCAAGTGCATCAGTATTATATCAAAAGTAGAAAAGCGGAAGACTATCAAAAAATGCTGTTCGACTCTTTGTATCACCCTCCACACATCACTGTGGATATGACAGGTACAACAGACGGCAATATTCGACTTATACATCATTTTGAGGGCAAGGAACTTATACGCGAATTTATTGGCAATACCATGCTGGGTATTGAGTTTTTGTGGGGCGGTTCGGTAGAGTTGGATACTATGGAGTTGGTATCAAAAAACAATGGCAAGCCTTCTTTTCGCCAAGTGCGTTACTTTATGGAGGATAAGGTATTGCGCAAAATAAATATGTAAAACTTTAAATATAGACTAACTACTACTATGCTTCATAAAACGTTGGGAATTGTACTTGGCTTTGTGCGGTATGGCGATAGTTCTATTATAGTGCGTATTTATACAGCTAAATTAGGCTTACAATCTTACATTGTAAATGGTGTCCGAACTGCAAAATCTAAAACAAGCAAGATAGCTCTATATCAACCACTTACGCTATTGGACTTAGTTGTATATTATGAACCCCAAAAGCAAAAATTGTTCAGGATAAATGAAGTACGGTGCGCCATGCCTTATCAAAGTATTCCGTTTGATATTCGCAAAACGACTATTGCTCTTTTTCTGGCGGAAGTATTAGGGAAAACACTTAAAGAGGAAGCCTCAAACGAGCCACTTTATAAATTTATTTCAGAGTCTTTCATGTATTTTGACCAAGCACAACAAAACTATGATGATTTCCACTTCCTATTTTTGTTGCGTTTGTCTGCTTATTTAGGTTTTGCACCCTCAAGCGCGGAGGAAATGCTGGGGCAGTTACAAGAGGCGGGGCGGTTGCAGCTATCCAAAATACATGAGCAACCCATTACCGATTGGTTAGAAGCAACCTTACAAACGGACACATACCCGCAACTTGCCTACGAATGGCGTAGGGAATTATTAGATGTATTGATTGATTTTTATGGTTTGCACATAGAGGGAATGCAACACCTCAAATCACTTGAGGTGTTGCGAGAGTTATCCCGATAAATACACATTTTCTTTTGCGTACTGCTACACGTTTTCGTGGTCGTGTATAGTTTGGCAGAGTTCAATCAATACGCCATTGGTAGTTTTGGGGTGTAAAAAAGTCACCCATTTATTGTCGGCACCACGTTTTGGTTCTTCATTCAAAATCTCAAAACCTTCTGCCTGTAGCCTGCGAATTTCTGCTTTAATGTCGGCTACTTCAAAAGCAATATGATGAATACCTTCGCCTTTGCGGTCTATAAATTTGGCTATCGGACTGTCAGGACGCGTAGCCTCGAGCAGTTCTATTTTGGTATCGCCCATTTGAAAAAAGGAGGTAAGCACACCTTCAGCCTCTACTCCTTCATGTTTATAGGGTTGTACGCCAAGCAGACGTGCAAAAAGCTCGTCTGCATCTGCTAATTGTTTTACGGCTATGCCAATATGTTCAACTTTGAGCATGAGAATGCGTGATATTTTAGTCCTTGTATTCTACTTTTAATTTTTCTTTGAATAATTTTTTAAACTTTTCTACTTTTGTAGCCACTACAGCTACGCAATAGCCTTGTTCTGAGTTTTGGTTGTAGTAGTTTTGGTGATAGTCTTCGGCAGCGTAAAATACATCAAGCGGTTTTACTTGTGTGGTTACTTTTCCGTCCCAAAGTTGAGTTTCTACTACCGCCTGAATAGATTTTTGGGCGATGTCGCGTTGCGTATCATTGTGATAAAAGATAGCCGAGCGATACTGCGTTCCTACATCAGCCCCTTGCCTATTGAGTGTAGTCGGGTCGTGTATGCGCCAAAAAACGGTTAAGATTTCGGCATAGCTTACTATTTTGGGGTCAAAGGTTATTTGCACTACTTCAGCGTGTCCTGTTGTGCCTGTACAAATTTCCTTGTAAGTAGGGTTTTTAGTAGTGCCATCTGTGTAGCCCGACACTATTTTTTTCACACCTTCCATGCGTTGATAAACAGCTTCCAAGCACCAGAAACAGCCGCCGCCTAATGTTGCGACTTCGAGATTTTCCATGTTTAATTTTTCGGTTTTTAATTTTTTGGGAGAAGAGTTTGAGAAAGTACACGCGACTAAACAAGCAGTGAGGAGTACGACATTCAAACTAACAAAGGCTTTCTTCATGGCTTGGGTTTTGATATACCTTTATAACGGTTTAATAACTATAGATGTTTGGACTATCTATGTTAAATATCTGCTAAATATCTGAAGTGTCGTCTGCCCAGTTAGCTTTATTAGAGGCTGTTTCACGTGAAATATTTGAGATAGGGGCATCGCCATACAAACTTGTGTACAAATGTAAGGGGAAGTAGCAAAAGCTCTCGCCTTCCAAATCTGCCATAGCGCGTTCTGGCTCGCCTTTTATGAGTTCGTAATATTCTTTACCAAGTGCTACAATAAAACCACGCACATACAAGAAGCCGTCATCACTACCGTCAGTGTATGCGTGTATATCCTCACGGTCTATGTCATACATTTTTTGTTCTAAAATGCGGTCAAAAGCAAGTAAGTCTTCTTTTGATATAGCTCTTAGTTTTTCTGTGAGGTGTTCAACCAAATCGCTTGAAACTACGTCAGACAACTCCATGCCGAGTTCGTTTGGCTCTTTAAAGCCTTTTTGCACAGCTATTTTGAAGCGGCGCGGTTTAAGTTTGGGCGCGACTGCCTCCCAAGCTTGTTCTATCATGTCCCAAAAAGTGGTTTCGTTCATGCGGTTTGTTGGGTTAGGTTAGGTTTTGGCAGGCAAGTATTGAACTTGCCTGCCCGACTTGGTTTTGGTAGGCAAGTATTGAACTTGCCTACCCGACTTGGTTTTGGTAGGCAAGTATTGAACTTGCCTACCCGACTTGGTTTTGGCAGGCAAGTAGTGAACTTGCCTGCCCATTTAGGTTAATTTACAATGACTAAACAATATTTTTTGCCATTTTGGAGTAATAGGTATGTGCCTTTTAATAAGATGTGAGCGGGTTTTTCTTGCCCTTTTGCTTCACTTATTTTTTGTTTGTTAATGCTAATGCCATTGTTTTTGATGGCTTTTTTAATTTCGCCTTTGGAAGTTTGCATCACTTCTGCGAGCAAATCCACAGTGGTGGCAAGTTCCTGATAAGCCGTTGTGGTAAATTCATGTTGTGGCACGCCTTTGAATACTTTTTGCAGGGTAGGCAAGTCGGTTGCTTCAAAATAGGCTATGGTTGATTTGCCAAACAACAAGTTAGTAGCTTTTTGTGCCTCATCGAGTGCCTCTTGTGAATGCACACGCCTTGTAACATCTTCTGCTAAAATACGCTTCAGCGCATTGGGGTTTGTAAGGTGTTCCGCTTCAAAGGCTTTTATCTCCTCTTCTGAAAAGAGCGTAAAAAAGCGTAATAATTTAGGCAGGTCGGTATCTGTTACATTCAACCAAAATTGATAAAAAACATACGGAGAGGTAAGCGTGGCATCAAGCCAAACATTGCCATCTTCTGATTTACCAAATTTTGTACCGTCTGCTTTGGTGAGTAATGGGCAGGTAAGGGCATAAGCCTTGCCTCCATCTTTGCGCCCGATAAGCTCTGAGCCTGTGGTAATATTGCCCCATTGGTCAGAACCGCCCATTTGCAAGAGGCAGTTTTGGGTTTTATACAAGTGGTAAAAGTCGTATCCTTGCAATAATTGATAGGAGAATTCGGTAAATGAGATGCCTGTTTCAAGCCTGTTTTTTACAGAGTCTTTTGCCAACATATAATTGACAGTCAGGTGCTTGCCTACTTCACGCAAAAACTCAAGGAAATTAAAATCCTTCATCCAATCGTAGTTATTTACTACTTGAGCAGCGTTTTCGCCTGTAAAATCCAAAAACTTTTCTAATTGTTGGCGCACTCCTGCCACATTGATGTCTAATTGTTCAGGGGAGAGTAAATTACGTTCTTTCGACTTACCTGAAGGGTCGCCAATCATACCTGTAGCACCTCCCACAAGCGCAATGGGCTTATGCCCTGCCCGTTGAAAATGCACCAATAACATGATGGGTACAAGATTACCAATATGCAAAGAAGACGCAGTAGGGTCAAAACCCACATAGCCTGCAGTGGGAGCTTTTAATAAAGTTTCTTCTGTTTGGGGCATCATGTCTTGCAACATTCCGCGCCAACGAAGTTCGGAGATAAAGTTTTCCATTGTAAATGTTATGGTGCAAATATACGGCGTTTTAAGCACTATTCAAAACGTATTGGCACAAGTGTTTGTGTCTCTATAATTTTTTTTGTTTTTTTTTATTTTTTCAGTTACCTTTTGCCCACCCCACAGTATATAGGGTAGCAAACAACATAGATTTATATTCAAACACCTGTTTAACACTTTATTATTTTAGTGGGAAAATCCGACTCCAGCATCGAGTCGGATTTTTTATATATATTGACAATTTCTATAATTTTTTAGTTTATAAAGGCACGCACAAAAATAACAAGTAGTTATTTTCGTTTACAAACAAATCCTTCTGTATTATTTTTAGTGATAGCGCATTTGTCATGCTGAACGTAGTGAAGCATCTCGTTGTTGAATGACGATTTGTGAACGAAAAATGAGATTTT
>JAYTNK010000065.1:0-2596 GCA_043748375.1 Cytophagales bacterium | reverse complement strand
GTTATCATTTAACATTTGACAGCTTTTGCTTGATAAATGATAAATGTTCCCTGATAAATGAAAAAATACGAAGGGGTAGCTCAGTTGGTAGAGCAATGGTTAATTTTCGCCATTACCTTTATGAGGTCAAGCAAGATTTACTTCTCGCAGTTAGCCCATGTGTCGCAGGTTCGAGTCCTGCCCGCTTCGCCAAAAAAGAATGCAATATACGAAGTAGTAGCTCAGTTGGTTAGAGCAACGTAAAAATTTTATAATTACCTCGTTGGTCAAATAAAATTTACTCCCATGACTTTTAATCCGTGGGTCGCAGGTTCGAGTCCTGCCTGCTTCACAAAACATTTAACATTTAACATTTAACATTTAACATTTAACATTTAACATTTAACATTTAACATTTTTATTTTATGTTGATTGAGAATAATATTACTTATCAAAAAGCGTATGCTTTTGCAGTGTGCATGGTAAATGCCTTTAAGTATTTGCAGTCTGAAAAAAGAGCGTTTATTCTCTCCAAACAGTTATTACACAGCGGAACTTCTATAGGTGCGAATATCGCTGAAGCAAATGGGGCTATTTCTAACGCAGACTTTTTTGCCAAAATGAGTATCCCTAAGGAATATTTAGAAACAAAATATTGGTTAAATCTACTGAAAGATACAGCCTATATAGACGAAAAAATGTATATAAGTGTGTATGAAGATGCTGATGAATTAGTAAAAATATTATACACTATTTTAAGAAAAATGCGAAACCTTGATAAATGATAAACGTTCTCTGATAAATGTTCCCTGATAAATGATATGAAGATAGTAGTGTAATGGTTAGCACGGCGTAAAAGCGTTGTAATTATCTCAAAAGGTCAAACATAGCTTACTTCTAAGCTTTTGGTGCCGCAAATACGGGTTCGATTCCCGTCTATCTTCCCAACAGGTCAATTATAGCTTACTCCTGCCGTGAGGCAATTCACTCTTAATGAACCCAGCTATAAAATTACCTGCTTTTTTTAATTAATTTATTCCATCATTAAAGTTCTCATGGGGAGTTATCGGAACTTTACAACTCATTCAAATCATGAGCAAATTACTCAATGTGAGCCTACGCCAACAGGCTGTTTTTATCCCTCAAGAAGCGATAGTAAACAAAGGCACTGAAGCCAAACATATCACTTCAGTATTGGTTGCCAATCTTGCGAAGTTGGGTTTTGGGGTATCCGAAAAACTGTGGACGGCACTGAACCAAACTGCCCCTAATTTCAAAATGTTGTTGTTGAACACTTTCCGCGAAGTAACAGGCGTAAATAAGAACTGGACTCCGCTTGTAAAACAGTGGAATATTCCTACAGGTGAGGATGTTACAGACCATATCATGACGTTTTTTGCCAACGTATTTGGCGCAAAAGGTACGACATTGCAGTGCGGACATATTATTCCTGCGGGAACATTTCCTTTGGAACGCTACAACGGTTGCCCCTATTGCGGTACGCCTTTTGAGGCAGGCAAGATAGAAATCATAGGACAAGGAAGCAAATTGAAAGTGTTGGAATTGTGGACGGAAAAGGAATTAAACGGCTTCTTGGCTGATTTGCTTACTTCCAAAACTGCCCTTGATGCTACCCAAATGGATAGCTTGAAAATACTTTTGAACGAATTGCCTTTGCCTGAAGTAACTGTGGGTATGAAGGAAACGTTGGTGGCGGTGATTGACATTTGTATTGAGCAAAAACAAGCGCAAAAGGCGCAGGTTTTGTTTAGCTCGCCTACCGATATTTTGCGTTATTTGTGGTACAAACATACAGGATTTTTGCAAATTATTGAACCTAAAACGATTATTAACCGCAAAGCGAAAAACAATAAACATATAGGTTCTTTGTTTGGAGGTTTGGCAGGCAAGAAGGCATTAGATACCAGCGCAAAAGCGCGTTTAGAGGCTACAGAGGCACTAAACTTGAAGTATGGACGCGAAATGTGCTTTATGGTTGCTTCTTGGTTGAATAACCTGAAAATGGACACAGAGAAAATTTGCGAAGCCATGCACCCTAAACGTGGTATGTGGATACGCTTTATCCGCGCCTTACGCTTGGCTGAATATAGCCAAAAAGCAGGTTTCTCGAAGCTGAAAGAAGTATTAGATGTGTTTTATAATGAGGCATACGAGGTGTGGCAAGGGCGCGTAAACCAATTCCGTTTGCGTTCAGATGAAGAAAATACCTTGAAGTTATTGAAACAACGCCCAGGTTTGTTTGCGCGTTCTTTGTTTGCCAATATGCTTTGGTTTGGGGAAAAGCCTGTCATCGCAGCGTTTGGCGAAGTAGTGGATAAAGTGCCTGCCCGTTTGGTGTTTACGTTGAATAGTTATGCCCAAAATTACTTTACCAAAGGGCAAAACCGTACCGTAAAACCGCTTGGTGGCGTGAGTAAAAGTGTAGCACCTCATACCTTGTTATCGTTGTATGACGAAAAACAGTTAGACGCTATGAAAGCAAGTGTAGAAGGCTTGTGTTTATTGGCTATGCACAAACGTTTTGCAAACTTGCCTACCCAAAACAAAACGATTTTTATAGAGGAGATGCTTTATAAAATGCCCGTTTCAATAGGCG
>JAYTNK010000064.1:0-1725 GCA_043748375.1 Cytophagales bacterium | reverse complement strand
TCTTTTCTATAGGCAAGAACGGACTTACTATCTACATAGAGCCTTATACATTTGAAAGATATGCATACGAAGTTACTATTCCTTGGCAAGAATTAGGCGACAATGCCAAAATAAAATTTGAATAAAAATATGGAAAATACCCCTATTGTGCTTATCGAAGATTTGAAGCAACAAATCGCGGTCGCTATACAAAAATCAAACTTTGGTGTAGAAAAAACCAATAAAATACGTGAAGAATTAGAGAAAACCCACTTTTTCGAGTGGTTCGAGAAGTATAGACAAGAACGACAAAAAGCAAACGAATAGGCTTGCCTACTCCTTGGAATCTGTATCTTCCCAGAGCCATTTGAAACGCTTATCTTGCATAACAAATTTGTTTATTGCAAAAATAATCAAAAAATATAATTGGTTCGCAACCTTTTGCGCACTTTTTCCCTCAAGACTGCCTTTTTGTGAAAGGTAGTCTTTATTTTTGCAAGAAAAACGAAAACATGAAAAAAGTACTCGCTTGCCTGCTTTGGGCAACTTGCTTGCTACCTAACCTCACCTACGCACAAATCGACCCTAAAGACTTAGTGGGGGTTTGGCTAATTGATAGCCTTGACAACAGAAAAATGGATGCAAAAGGCTATTTCATCATTCATGAGAATGGCACTTTAGAAACAGTTCAGACTATTTATGATTATGTAGTAGTGTCTAAATGGTATTTTGGAAATGGAGAACTTATACTCAGGCAAGAAAATGATGGAAATTTTGCTAATTTTTTCAAAATATTGGCGTTGGATAGCAAAAAGATTGTTCTTGAAAATCATGGCGAGAAATTGGTATTCAAAAAAATAACACTTCAGGAACTCAACGAACTTAGAAACATTCCTAAAGCAAAAATAGAAAAAGAGCAAGCAGAAAAATATAAAAGAGAAGAAAAAGAGAAAAAAGAGCGACTTTTGCCTTTTTGTGGCACTTGGGCGTGCATAGTTGGTAAAAACAAAATTACTTTGCAACTCACAGATGATGGGGATTTTACCTATCGTGCAGGCAAGAAACAAGCGAGTGGCAGTTGGGAAATTGAATATGATGTCCTCGATATAGCCTTCTCCATGGAAAACAATGATTATAAAGTAGGCAGACAAAACTACCGCCTCCAAATCATCTCTCAAACAGACAAAGAACTCAAAACCAAAGACTTTCTTACCCAAACCGTGCTTGTGTGGCGTAGGTAAGCAGGCAAGTTTGCAATCCTTTGCACACTTTTTCCCTCAAGACTGCCTTTTTGTGAAAGGTAGTCTTTATTTTTGCACTCACAATAACCATCAACCAACATGATAAGCAATACCACTTGGAACGAACTCGCGCAGAATTTGGCAGGCGAGCTGTATATAGACGAAACGAACCGCAGATTATACGCTACAGATGGCTCGCATTACCGCGAAATGCCACAAGCTGTAGCCTTGCCTAAGACTGAAAAAGACATTCAAACACTTATTTTATTTGCACAAAAGCATCATACTTCGCTCATTCCGCGCACAGCAGGCACTTCGCTTGCAGGGCAAGTCGTGGGAGGAGGCATTGTGGTTGATGTTTCCAAACATTTTACGCAAATCTTGGAAATAAACAAAGAAGAAGGCTGGGTGCGCGTGCAGATGGGCGTAGTGCGCGATGAGCTGAATATAGCTCTAAAACCTTTTGGGCTGTTTTTTGGTCCTGAAACCTCTACGGCTAATCGTG
>JAYTNK010000063.1:0-7427 GCA_043748375.1 Cytophagales bacterium | reverse complement strand
TGTGGATAATTTATTTTCCGAACTCCAGCAACGTATGCTCATAGAGGCACTACGTATGCAAGAATGGACTACGCGCGACTTTATGGCGTGTTCTAATGTCGCCATTTACTACCAATCTAAACAACCGCCTGTAGTGCCTGATATGTTTCTGAGCTTTGATGTGCGGAAACCTGATAGCTGGTTCAAGAAAAAGGACAAATGCTATTATATGTGGCTGATGAAAAAACCGCCCGAATTAGTATTAGAGATAGTGTCGAACAAAATAGGGGGCGAAAACACCACCAAATTTGATATTTACGCCAAAATGGGCGTGAAGTATTACATTATTCACGACCCCTACCGGGAATTGTATGCGGAAGACCTCAATATTTTTGAGTTGGTGAATGGCAAATATGAGCCTTACGCGCCTGTAGCCCAGAATTATATGCCTGATATTACGCTGGGCATCAAGATATGGGACGGTATTTTTGAAGACTCGGAAGCTCCTTTTGCGCGTTGGTGCAACAAGGAAGGTGAGTATCTGCTTACAGGCAAGGAGAAAAGCAATATAGAGGCTTTGCGCGCAGATGCAGAAGCCCAAAGAGCTGACGGAGAAGCGCAAAAAGCTAAAGACGCAGATTTGCGTGCAGATGCAGAAGCCAAAAAAGCAACAGAGGCAGATTTGCGTGCAGACGCGGAAGCCCAAAAAGCAACAGAGGCAGATTTGCGTGCAGACGTGGAAGCCCAAAAAGCAACTTTAGCGGAAGCGCAAGCCAAAAAAGAGGCTATACGCGCCACGAAAGAAGCAAAACGTGCCGAAAAAGAGGCAAAACGCGCCCAAGATGCCGAAGCCAAAGTAAAAGAACTGATGGAGAAATTGAAAGAATTAGGATTAGTACCTGTAGACTAATTTTGAAGGTGAATTACTAATCTATGTTAGCTATTTCTATCCTCGTGTGTGGGTGAGGCACCATATTGAAAATATCACGGCCTTAAAATCTTGCATTTATCCCATTATTAAGCATTTTTGAGCAAAAATATAAGCTATACACATCGGAAAGTGGTTTTGAGAGATTTAGACAACCCCGAATGGGGTTGAACTATGAATAGCCCCACGTGAAACGTGGGGTAAGCGAAAAGTCATATCCCAAAACTAATTTCGTATGTGTGTATATTACGGGAGTAATGTAAAATAAAAAATCTAATACATTGATTGTCAATTATTTATATTGATTATTTTTAACATAGATTAGGTATTCAGCTTCTTATTTTGCGATAGCATATATTTTCTGGAGAAACAGGCTATTTTTTATCCAAACGCTTTACGCCTGCTTGAGCTTTTAAGTGTCCTTGTTTGGAGGCTTTCTTATACCATTTTAGGGCATCTTTCAGGTCTTTTTTCACGCCCTCTCCTTTTTCGTATCGTTCGCCGAGCCAAAATTGGGATTCATCAAATCCTTTTTTAGCGGCTTCGCGAATGTACTTAAAGGCTTTTTTCTCATCTTCTTGCACGCCATACTCGCCAAAATAGTAATTTTCGCCCATATAATGGAGTGCATATAGATTGTTTCGGTCTGCTGCTAGCTCGAGCCATTTTACCATTTCAGCATCATTTTTCTCTGTACCGCGTCCCCAAAAGTACATATAACCTAAGGCGAAAGTAGCATTTCCATTCTTTTCAAATTTCTTTTCCTTGCTATATTTCAATAAATACTGGAATGATTTATCAAAGTCTTCTTGTTCAAAAAAACGTATGGCTTTTGCCATAGCTTCATCGAGTGGCAGTTTTTCTACTGTTATCTTTTTACTCTCAAAGTCGATACCAATTATTTCAAACTTTTTAAGTTTTGTATCAGGTTTATCGAGTGTACGCACATAAATATCTAGTTTTTTGGTGTTTTCTGTAAAATATTTTCCCATATACATACCTTTCATGGTGCGCTCTGTGGCAACTTGCACATAATAGTATTTTTCGGGAGATTGGGTGTTATAGCCTACTTTCATGCCCGCGCCTGTCTTGAGGGCAAAGATTGTTTTTTCCTTTGTCATATCACCATAATAAGACTTTACCTCGTCTAAATACTCGGCAACGGTTAGCACACGCCTATCCGTACGTTTGGCATCATCATCAGGATTTAAGTCGTTGTACACATAAATATCATGATTGGGAAAGTAGCGGTCTATAAAGTCATCTTTTTTGGTCTTTCGTTTGGTAACGACTTTTCCATTGTCATCTTCATCTTGTACAACAATACTATCTTTCAAAACGGGTATTATTTTGGTAAGGTCGCCATAATAGGCTTCCACCAATTTTACGGCTTCTGACTTTAGAATTTGCTCTTCTACAGAGTTTAACTTTTGGGCAAAGCCCACCGCAGGCAAGGTAAGTAAGACAAAGCAAATAAAACGAAACATACGCATGAGGGAGTTAAAGATTTTTGGCTTTTTTTAAGATAATCGCCTACCTGAAAACGCTGAAAGAGTTAATTTATTTCATTAGATTTCCTGCTCGCAAAATTTAAAACAAATATGTATATTTGCACTTCAAAAATTGTAGGACTTTTTTTACTATTACTATTTATGCCAAAAAAATTATTAATAGTGCGTCATGCACATGCAGAAGATTATCCAGCAAGTGGATTAGACTTTGACCGCAAGCTATTGCCAAAAGGCGAAGATTATGCCATAGAAATGGCAGGCGAGGTGTTAAAAACGGACTTTCGTCCTGAAATGTTATATAGCAGTCCCGCTTTAAGGGCTAAGCGTACGGCTGAGTTATTTGCACAACAACTTGCCTGCCCTGTAGCAGATATAATATACATAGACGGAATTTATGAAGCAGGATTGTACAATCTGACGGGCATTATTAACCGTTTTTCAAATACTGTGGACTCCATCGTCATCGTAGGTCATAATCCTGCTTTTACGTATTTAGCTGATTATCTTGGCAATAAACCCGTAGATGGATTGCCTAAAGCAGGTATGGTTTTGATACATTTTGAGGCAACGGATTGGGCAAGTCTTACACAAGGAAGTGGCGTTACGCAATGGTTAAAAAGCCCCAAATATAACGAAGTCTATTAGCGCAATTTGAGTGTAATCAACGTTAGAATAGCCAATAAAATACCGATAGTCCAAAAACGCGTTACAATTTTGCTTTCTGGATAACCCATTTTTTGATAGTGATGGTGAAGTGGAGCCATTTTTAAAATGCGCCTGCCTTCACCATATTTGCGCTTGGTGTATTTGAAATAACCTACCTGCACAATTACCGAAAGATTTTCTACTAAAAAGATACCGCAAAGCACAGGTATAAGCAACTCTTTGCGTATGCACAAGGCAATCACAGCAATCAAACCGCCTAATGTCAGGCTACCTGTATCGCCCATGAATACATCGGCAGGGTACGAATTGTACCACAAAAAGCCTATGCACGCCCCTGTAAATGCGGTGCAGAAAATTACTAACTCGCCTGCATGGGGTATGTACATGATATTCAAGTAATGCGAAAAAACTTTATTGCCTGAAAGGTAGGCAAACAAGCCTAATGTTACGCCTATTGTGGCAGAAGTACCCGCCGCAAGTCCGTCTAAGCCATCTGTAATATTCGCTCCATTTGAAACAGCCGTAACAATAAAAATCACAATCAACACATACAAAACCCAAGTAAAATCAAAACTACCCCATTTGCTAAAATAGCTATAATCTAATTCATTATTCTTAAAAAAAGGAATAGTGGTGGTCATAGACCTTGTATCTTTATAAATTTCCTTTTTTTGTTTATTGTCTTGTATATTTTCGGAAATGTTTATAGGTGTTTCATATTTTCGGATAACTACGTCTTGATGAAAAAATAACGTAAGCCCTACTATCAAGCCTAAGCCAATTTGCCCAATTACTTTGTATTTGCCTTTGATGCCTCTGTCGCCTACAAAAAAATTCTTTTTCTTGAATACTTTGGTATAATCATCTAAAAAGCCTATTAAACCCAGCCATATTGTAGAAATAATAAGTAAGACAATATATACATTAAATTTTGCAAAAAGAATAGTAGGCAGCAAAATTGCGCCAATCAATATCAATCCGCCCATAGTAGGCGTACCTTGTTTTTTATCCTCGCCTGCCAATCCAAGTTTGCGTACCTCTTCGCTTGCCTGAAAACGCTGTAGCATATTGATAAGCCTTCGCCCATACACCATCGCTATCACCAACGACAAGACTGCCGCCATGCTTGCACGAAAAGATATGTATTGGAATACACCCGCACCTGCGAGGTTAAAAGTTTTATCGAGATAGTCAAAAAGATAATAAAGCATGGGAAGATTGACGATTTAAGATTTTTGATTGACGCTTGCAAAACACTGATAAGCAATGTTTTATGGCTATCAAAATGTTGTATTATTTAATTATAGTTCCATGACAATAAATTTGACAGCTTTTTATGCAAAAATACAGGCTTTCTTTTTGAGTATTATAAAAGCTAATTTACTACTCAAAAAGAAAACTCGTGCAAAAATAAAGGTATTTTAGAATAAATCGCGTGCTTCGTGTAAATTGTGTATAAACAAGCGTTAAATATCTGTTTTCCGTGCAAAGGACAAAACAGTTAATTTGTTGCTCAAAAGAAACGCGCTATTTTTCTATATAATCCAAATCTCTTGAGAAAGTTTCTTCTAAGTAGGCAAGGGCAATAAGGGCTATGAGCATCGTGCCTATACCCACTATAAACGCGCTATAAATTAAGCCTAATGACGCTTTCAAGACTTCAAAGACCAACATCATCAAAGGCAATGCACCGCGTACAAAATTTGGGGCAGTGGTAGCAACCGTAGCCCGTATATTTGTACCGAATTGTTCGGCAGCAATCGTAACAAACAACGCCCAATAACCCATAGAAAAGCCCAGCAAAAAGCAATTGAAGTAAAAGAACTCCATGTTTTTGATAGGCGCGAAAAGATATAAGGAAGTAGCGAATATTGCGCCCAAAATACAATACAGCACTACTTTTTTACGACTACGCAAGTATTGACTCAATAATCCCGTTCCCAAATCACCTAACGAAATGCCCAAATATGCAAACATAACCGCTTTGCCCGATACGGCTTTAGCAGGAAAGCCTAAAAATACACTGAATTCAGGCGAAAGGGTTATCAAAATGCCTATTACATACCACGTAGGCAAGCCAATAAGTATGCAGGCAAGGTATTTGCGAAAGCGCGAAAAAGGCGTAAACAAGAGCAGGAAATTTCCACGATGCACTGTGTACTGCTTTTTGGTTTGCTCAAACATACCCGACTCGAAAACGCTCACACGCAATACCAGCAACATCAAACCCAAACCGCCCCCAATAAAATAGCAAGTCCGCCAATCAAATAAGGTAGAGCTAATATACGCTAATACCGCCCCCAACATACCTACCGTTCCTACAAGAGTTGTGCCGTAACCGCGCACTTCTTTAGGCAATATCTCGGCTACCAAAGTAATGCCTGCCCCAAGCTCGCCTGCCAAGCCTATGCCTGCTACAAACCTCAAAAGGGCATATTGATTAAGATTGGTAACAAAGCCATTCGCAATATTGGCAAGCGAATACAATAAAATAGACCCAAACAAAACGGATAACCGCCCTTTCTTGTCGCCCAAAATTCCCCACAATAAACCACCTATCAACATACCCAACATTTGTGCATTGATAGGCAATAAACCTGCTGAAGCGGTGGACAGTGCCGCGCCTTTGATGCCTAAACTCTCTAAACTCTGCACACGCACTACAGTAAATAGAATTAAGTCGTAAATATCTACAAAATAGCCCAAAGCCGCCACCCAAACGGATACGCTCATGAGCTTTTGCCAAGTAGTTTGTGGCATCATATAAAAGAGAAGAGTTTATTTTGCCTCAAAATTAGCATTTTTTACTAACTTTGCACCTATATTATTCAAGATACAAGTATTTTTCATGAATATCCACGAAGATTATACTAAACTTACCTCGCCACACACAACTACACAAGATTACCGCGAGCAAGCAGAAAAGATAGCTATCAATGCATTCATCGAATTTGATGCGGAAACAAAAAACCGCTTCTTTGATTTTTTTAGGGAAATATACAAAGAAAAGAGGCATACATACCAGTCTTTGTATAAAAATTATGAGGCACTCAAAACAGACCCAAGCAAAATTACAAAGAGCCAAATGCACTATTTGCTTGCGGCAATTATCAAGTTCTTGCCTACCAAAGTGCAAATAAATATGCTGCAATTAGAACTATTGGATAGTATTCAAAAACATAAATTGGCTATCACGCGCCATTTTACGCTTACACCTGGCGTAAAACAGGCTTTTGATATTTATTCTAAGTACTTAGCAGGTATTTACTATTTAGGCAATTACCCTTCTGCTTGGTTTAATGGCAAAACATACCAACAACAAGACAGGCAAGAAGTGATACAAGCTGTTATCTATGTGTATGCCAAAAAATTAACAACAAGCGTTTTACATTTCAAAAAAGATATACAGATTATTGCAAAAAAAAGCAAAGACATGAGGCATAAGTTGTATTATTTTATTGAATTTTTAGGTGTAGAAGTGGTAGTAAAAACCCATACTTATTTGTTTGATAAAATGTATGTGTATGACAACATAAACATACCTGTTTTTACAGGTAATTATGCAGATTTATTACGCGAATATCTTACTATACAAGAAGAGGATACTATTCAACAAGCGGCTACCCAAAAGATGCAAGAAGCTGTACTATCTCACGATTTAGAAGTAGCTTTAAAGCATTACAAAAATAGCAATACGATTACTAATATAGTTGAAATATCTTTCGCTTTGCAAGGTGGAGCAGGTATTCTAAAGTTAGAAATAAAGTCGTGGATTTCGCGCTTAATTTCCTTTGATATTCCCTCAAAAGATATAGGTATATCGGTGGCTATGATATGCGCCTATATTACTTTTTTTGGTAGTTATAGTGCTATTTACTATACTGTAGGCTTTTTCTTTTATTCTATTTTGTTCCTTTACATACTCTATTATATGTGGAATCCCACTCGAAAAGAAGATAAAATTGATGTGGAACAAAGCAATAAAATAGAGAAAAGCTATAGAAAAGAAATGTATACACAACAATACGAACAACTATTAAAAGATAAAAAAGAAGAACAAAAATATATAGTTATCTACGATAATATATTGGATAACATAGAAAGCAAAATAATAAAATTATTAAATAAAAGTATGATGGGTATGAGCGGGCATTATCCCAATTATATACTTAATTTATACCAACATGTATTAACCGAAATAGAAGCATTAACTGAATCTGATTTACATAATTTAGAGATATCTATACCTAAAAATCAGGCAAAAATGATGCTGGCAACCTTAAAATATGTAGTCTTATGTAAATTACAAAAATCTTATCAACATTTTACAAAAATATTTGATT
>JAYTNK010000062.1:0-2120 GCA_043748375.1 Cytophagales bacterium | reverse complement strand
TAAAAATATAGCTTATTTTGCAAATTTGGAAATTTCTTGTTACCTTTGCACTTTGAAAATTAAATCCCAATGGAAAGAAATCAACTTACAGGGCTGTTGCTCATGTTATTAATGCTCACTATTTACTTTCAGTTCATGGCAGACCCGCCCGAACCTAAAGTGAAAAAAGAACAAACACGTGTTGAAATTGCCCAACAAATTGCCAAAAAAGCTAAAGAAAGCAAGGAAACACTTAAAGATAGTGCCACCTCTGCCCGTGCTTTTGGCGTATTCGCACCACGTATGAAAGGCGGAGAAACTACCGTCGCCTTAGAAAACCCAGACGTGAAAATCACTTTCTCTTCTGTAGGTGGGCGTGTGCAAGAAGTACAACTCAAAAAGTACAAGGGCTTTGATAAAAAAACACTCGTCTTAAATAACAGCGAAAGTGCCGCGCAATCATTTGAGGTAAAAACCTTAGACAAACAAACCATAGATTTGTACGCGCTTCGCTATGAAGCAACAGAGCCAAAAACCGAAAATGGTAAAACAACGCTCCGCTTTACAGCAAAAGTAGGCGATGGGCAGGTTGTTCAAATCTACACACTTTCCAAAAACGGGTACTTGTTAGATTATGACTTGAAATTAGAAGGCTTAGATAAAATCATTAACGCAGAAGCAAACGCAACTTTCAATTGGCAAGACAAAATGCGCCGATTTGATGAAGACTTATATCAAACACGCTATTACACTACCATAAATTTCACCACAGAAAAAGGTGAGTATGATTATCTTACCTACCCTTCCGAAAACATAGAAATAAGAAAGCCTGACAGCAAAATCCACTGGATTAGCTTCAAACAACGCTTTTTTACACAAGCACTTATAGCCAAAAATAAAAACTTCTCTAACGCAGAATTTGTCAAATCGGGCAAAGATACCAAAGACGATGTTATCAAAAATGTAGAAGCTACTTTGCAAATACCCACCAAAGATTTGATGGCAGGCAAGGGCAATTTTACCTATTATTATGGTACAAACCAATACAAAACCTTGGTAGATACTAAAATAGATAACTTTGGACGTAACTTCTCGTTAGGCTGGGATATATTCGGCTTCTTTGCGGCATGGATGGTTATTCCTGTATTCTCACTACTCGAAATGATAACGTCCAATTATGGGCTTATTATTATTTTATTGGTTGTAATATTCAAAATAGCCGTTTTGCCACTTACCTACCGCTCCAATAAGGCAATGGCCAAAATGAAAGTTGTCAATGACTTAACGAAGCCAGACCTTGATGAGTTTAAGGAGAAAAACAACCTAAAAGGCTCATTCCTTACTATGGAGGAGCAACAAAAGGTTAATCAAGAGCAAATGCGCCTTTCGCAACAGTTGGGCGTAAGTCCGCTTGCGGCTATGGGTGGCTGTTTGCCTATGTTGTTGCAAATGCCGATATTTATTGCGATGTTTGTATTTGTGCCTGGTGCTATTGAATTACGTGGCGAGTCATTTTTATGGGCGCATGACCTTTCTACATACGATGTGATAGTACGTTTCCCCTACGTTTGGGGCGTGGGTTCGCACTTGAGTTTGCTCACGTTGTTAATGACCATTTCTACGCTGATGCTCACCTATTATACAGCGCAATCGCAACCACAAATGCAACAAGGACCGAATAAATATATTGGCTATATTATGCCCGTTATGTTTATTTTTGTGCTTAACTCCTCACCTGCAGGCTTGAGTTTGTATTACTTGGTACAAAATATTGTGAGTATTGTCCAACAAGACCTTATCAAACGATACTTTATAGATGAAGATAAAATAAAGCTTGGCTATCAAAGTTATAAAAAAGATAACAAAGATAAAGCAACAGGCAAAACAAAAATGCAACTATGGCTCGATGACGCACAACGAAAAGCTCAAGAACGAGCGGAAGCAAAACGATTGAAAAATCATAAACCTAAAAGCTAATTGCCATTACAAAAAACAACTTCGGTGAAAGTTCTACCAACTTTGCCGAAGTTGTTTTTATAACAGGGGTTGTTTAGTTGAATTTTTCGGCGGTAAAAAATGCGTATTTTGGCGTGAAATGAGGCAGATTTTGCAGTCGTAGCAGGTCGCTACAACGAAAAATC
>JAYTNK010000061.1:0-7269 GCA_043748375.1 Cytophagales bacterium | reverse complement strand
CCCTAATTCATCGAGTTGCGCTTGCGCGATAGTGGAGGGTGATTTTATCATCATGTCGCGTCCTGAATTATTTTTAGGGAAGGCTATAAAGTCGCGGATAGAGTCGGCACCCCCAAAGAGCGAGCAGAGCCTGTCAAACCCAAAAGCGATGCCTCCATGCGGTGGCGTGCCAAACTCAAAAGCGTCCATAAGGAAGCCAAATTGCGCTCTTGCCTCTTCTGGCGAAAAGCCCAATACGCTTAACATTTTTTCTTGTAAAGGGCGTTGGAAAATTCGAATCGAACCGCCACCAACTTCTACCCCATTGATAACCATATCATACGCATTGGCTCTAATTTTACCAAATTCTTGTGTATCAATATAATGAGCATCTTCGGGCTTGGGCGCAGTAAAAGGGTGGTGCATAGCATACCAACGATTATCAGTTTCGCTGTGTTCCAACAGTGGGAAGTCGACTACCCAAAGGCAAGAAAATTTATTTTTGTCACGCAATCCTAAGCGCGTACCCATTTCGAGGCGTAGTTCGTTGAGTTGTTTGCGCGTTTTATTTGCCTCGCCTGCCAAGATGAGCATGAGGTCACCCTTTTCTGCTTTCAGTGTGGTTGCCCATGCTTGCAAATCTTGTTCTGAATAGAATTTATCTACAGATGATTTGAGCGTGCCGTCAGTATTGTAACGAACATATATTAGTCCTTTTACGCCGATTTGAGGGCGTTTAAGCCATTCTGTTAGTTCATCAATTTGTTTGCGCGTATAATCGCTACAGCCTTTGGCGCATATTCCTACTACTATTTCTGCACTATCAAATACTGCAAAGTCCTTGCCTGCGGTCAGGTCGCCATCTTGTCCTTTAAGTTCTATAAATGGCATCTCAAAGCGTGTGTCGGGCTTGTCAGAGCCATATATACGCATAGCGTCTGCGTAGGTTATATGTGGAAGTGTGGGGATTTCTAAATCTTTTACCTCTTTAAAGAGAAAACGAATCAAGCCTTCGAAAGTACTTAAAATATCTTCTTGCGATACGAAAGACATTTCACAGTCTATTTGTGTAAATTCGGGTTGGCGGTCAGCCCTCAAATCTTCATCTCGAAAGCATTTTACGATTTGATAGTAGCGGTCGAAGCCCGCCACCATTAAGATTTGTTTAAACGTTTGGGGAGATTGTGGTAAGGCGTAAAACTCGCCTTTATTCATGCGTGAAGGCACTACAAAATCACGCGCCCCTTCAGGTGTGGATTTGATGAGGACGGGTGTTTCTACGTCTATAAATCCTAAGTTATCTAAATAGTTACGCGTGGCTCGATTAACGGCGTGGCGCAATTCTAAATTTTTACGGACAATATTTCTGCGCAAATCCATATAGCGGTACTCCATGCGCAGGTCATCTCCTCCATCGGTTTCGTCTTCTATTTTAAAGGGAGGCGTTTTAGAGGCGTTTAGAATTTCTATGGCTTCTATGGCTATTTCTATGCCACCTGTAGGCAATTCAGGGTTTTTTGAGTACCGTTCTACGACCTTGCCTGTAGCCTGTATAACAAATTCGCGCCCTAAAGTATGTAATTGTGCAAAAATGGCATCGGTTGTTTTGCCTTCTTCGGCTACGAGTTGTGTAATACCATAGCGGTCGCGCAGGTCGACCCACAATACCTTTCCTTTGTTGCGAACAGTTTGCACCCAGCCTGCGAGGGTAACGGTTTGATTGATATGGGCGTGGCGCAATTCGCCGCAAGTATGAGTTCTAAGCATTTTAGCGAGTTTTCTTTTTGGGTAGCAAATTAGCTATTTTATCCTTTTTGGGTAGCAGATTTTACTAATCTATAATACGCAAAGGTAGTCATAATTTAGCAAAATGTTTGTTTTAGGTTTAAAAATCCTCTGCCGAAAGACTGGTAATTTTTACAGGCGTACTTTCATTATGGAGGCGGTCTACGGCTGTAATAAAGTAGGTTATGGACTCCTTTTCCCCTATTTTTTCTGTCCAGTCGGTTGTTTTTTGGATAGCTATAATATGTTTAGGGTCGCTTAAGTCCAATGTTTCCCCATTTTTGGCTTTATATACTACATAATAATACGGCGTTTGTCCATCGCTTGCGGGGGTAGGTGTTACCCATGTGAGCATAGCGCGCTTTCGCGAGCGAACTATCTTTATCTTGTCGGGAGGCAAGGGCGGTATAGAGTCTTTCCAACGCATAGCAGGAATAAGCGCGGGATAGCGGAAGAATTGTTTATACAATGTGTCGCTTACCCAACTACGCATGAGCGGTTTGGAACGAAAAAAGATGCTGCCATGCAGATTGTGTTTTCGATTGAGGCGCATTTGTTTGGAGAGTTCATGTCGGTTTTGCCATCGCTTGTCAGGGTCTTGCATAACCGCTTTGTAACTGGCTAAACCTACATACACGTGTTTATTATAGCTGTTTTTTGCCCACCACTCCGCCAATACTTTATAGTCGGCTCGTTCATGCCCTATACTCCAATACATTTGTGGGGCAACATAATCAATCCACCCATTTTCGAGCCATTTTAGTATGTCTGCGCCTAAGTAGTCATAGCACGTTTGCCCTACAGCAGTTGCCGAGCCACGTGGGTCATCTTTTAGATTACGCCACACACCAAGCGGACTGATGCCAAATTTTACATGGGGTTTCATTTTTGCTATGCTTTCGCTTAGACCTTTGATAAGCAAGTTAATGTTTTCTCTTCGCCAATCGTTTTTATTTTGAAAGTTGCCTTTATGGTGCTTAAACGTTTCGTCATCGGGTATTTCTTCATTGCCTATTTTGTAAGGATAAAAATAATCGTCAAAATGAACCGCGTCTATATCGTAACGCTTTACTACATCTAAAACAATACTTTGTATGTAATATCTGACTTCAGGCAAGCCAGGGTCTAATTGTTTCGCGCCTGCGTATTTAATAATCCAGTGGGGTTTTAGTTCAGATATGTGCCGTTTCGATACGCTACTGTTTTTTGTAAATACAGCTCTATAGGGGTTAAACCAAGCATGGAGTTCCATATTTCGTTTATGACATTCTTCTACCATAAATGCCAACGGGTCATAAAATGGCATAGGTATTTCCCCCTGCTTGCCTGTAAGCCATTCAGACCATGGCTCATACGGGCTACTGTAAAACGCATCAGAAGAAGGTCGCACTTGAAAAACTATTGCGTTTATACCTTTTTTTTGGTAAAAGTCCAGCATCTGTATGATTTCCTCCTGCTGTTGTTTGGTAGAAAGCCCTTTTCGGGAGGGAAAATCCTTATTGTCTAAGGTTACTATCCACACAGCGCGAAATTCATGCTTGAGAAAATCCTTATCGTTGGTTGCAAGGCTACTATCAGGGGGCGTACAATTAGTAGAGAGCCACATGAGGGCTATGAATTGAAAAATCTTGTCCATGTTCGTTGCAAAAGTACTTCTTTTTGTATAAAAAACGACACGTTGTTATGAAAACATAACAACGTGTCGTTTTTTTATAATGGTTAATTGCCCATCGTAATATGTAGGTTTGGCAGGCAAGTTTGCAAACTTGCCTGCCAAACCTAAAAAAGCGTAAATTATTTTATCTTATTCAACATTTCCAAGTGTTCTTTTTCGAACTTGTCATGTTTTTCTTTCATTTCCTTGTGTACTTTTTCTATTCTTGCGTCTTCGGCAATAACACGTTTTAGCTCAGTTTCAAGCACAGCGTCACTTTTGCCTTCAGTATCTTTTAAGCCTTCGAATAAGCCTTTGAGATTACTTAGAATGCCTGTGTGTTCTTGCAGAAGTTCCTTGTGTGCGTTTACAAAGCTGATATAAGTACTGTCGGGTGTTTTCACCTTTTGTTTATACTTCGCATCCAAGTTGAGAAATTCAGTTTCCATTTTGGCGTGTTCGGCTTCCAAGTCATTGTGCTCAGTTACTAATTTAGTGTGTTCTAAACTTACTTTGGACTTCACAGAGTCGCCACAAGCAGATAATGTAAAAAATAGCACAGTAGTAAGTTTGAGAAAGGTAGTTTTCATAAAAGTATGGGTTAAGTGTAAAAATATTGTAAGTGATGATTTAGTGTATGGTAAAATACTCAAGGTAAGAACCCTTAAAAATAGTGCCAATTTTATTTTCTCACAAAATAACACTGTAAACATCTAAATTCCAAATATATAACTTTTATGTGAAGGCAAGTACCATCAGACTTTTATCACCACGCCTAGTATTTTGTTTACTCGATTTGAGGAGTCGGTAAGCGGATAATACGCCATGCGGTTTTTTTCATGAGTGGCTTCAACCGTTTCGTTTCGATTGAGGCGTTCCCACATATTGCGATAGTCTTCCGACTCGGCTATGGCAGGCGAGAGCAGATGTTTGTAATGCTTGCCTACAAGGTCAGCCTCTGTGCATTTTTGGTAGGCAAGGAAAGGGGCATTCGCAGCTAAAATTTTACCATCAGCACTTAGCTCAATAATAGCCAATGCTTGTGCAAACACGCCTATACGCGCCTCGAGGTCTCGGTTTTTTTCAGTTAGTTGGCTACGCGTAATCTCTAAATCAAGCAAATGGCTTTTCAGTTTTTCGTCTTGCACCATCTCGTGTGTGATGTCTGTTGATAATTGCATGATTTTTAAGAGTCGTCCTCGCTTGTCCGTTACAGGGTAGTAGTTTCCTCTGAGCCAAATAATTCCTTGTGCTTTCGAGGTAAATTCAAACTCCCCATCTATAAACTCTTTATCATATAATCTATCCCAAAATTTTTTGTATGATATTGATTCTGAAAAACGTACTTCTACCAATTCTTTATGCGATTTTCCTATAAGTTCAGGCTCTTGATAGCCCATAATTTCATAAAATCGTTCATTGGCAAATTGTACGCGCCCATGTGTGTCATATTCTACAAGAGCAGTAGATAGGTTCAGCGCGTTCAGTTGTTCTTGCAGTTGGGTAGTTTTTTGTTCGTTCTCTTCTTGTAAATTGTGAAGCGTTTCGAACTGTTGGTGCATTAAGTCTTCGTTTTCGTGGAGGGTTTTAATTTGTTCAAAGATTTTTCGCTCTTGTTCTTTTTCTTTGGTGGTATCGTGGGCAAGCACACGGATTTTCTTGCCTCTGCCTTCGCCAAGTGCGTAATAATTAGTGTGCAACCAAAAATTTGCCCCTTGCTTGCTTCTACATTCGTATTCACTTTCTACAAAGTCGTTATTGCGTATTTTGTGCCAAAGTTGTCGGTATTCTTCAGATTTAAGATACTTTTCACTTAAAAAAGTGCTATGATGCTTGCCTACCAATTCCGACTGTGCATAACCTGAAATCTCTTCAAAATTTTCGTTTACGCTCAATACGTCCCCATCAATCGTATATTCTAGTACGACCATAGCGTGGTCTATGGCTTCAAATTGATTGCGGAACTCGCCTGCCTTGCGCTCTACTTCTTGTTTGGTGTTTTCGAGTTCGCGTGCGTTTTCCTGTAGTTGGGTGGCAATTTTTTGCGATTGTTCTAAGAGTTTTTGGGTGCGCAAGATACCTCGAATACTTTGTAACATAGTGGCTACATTGCGGGCAAGACGTTGCAAGAACTCAAGGTGCAAGTCATTAATATCATGCAAAACAGCCACTTCTATAACCCCTTGAATATCTTCGTTGTAAAGCATAGGCATCAAAACAAGCGTCTTGCTACGGACTTTGGTCAAGGCAGATTCTACCAATACACTATCAACAGGCAAGTTGTTGATATGCATCATTTTCTTGGTCTTAACTAATTGCCCAACCAAGCCCTCGCCCACTTTAAAAACTGATTTTTTGACTGTTTGGGGCGTGCATGCATAACCTGCGGTCATATACAGATGGGCTTGTGCCTCTTCATACACGTAAAATGCGCCTTGTGTGGCACTAAGCAGCTGTGCTAATTTTAAGATGATAATTTCCGAAAAATCAGCCAAAGACTTGTCATAATATTGCCTCATGAGTTCATCAAAATCTGATAAATTAGATTCTAACCATTGCGAATGCTCCATGAGTTGTTGGCGTTCGCGTAGTTCGCCATCAACGCGTGTCATGTCTATTTGACTTTCTACAAGGCGTTGGCGTTGGGTTTCAATTTCATCTTGTGTAGCTTGCAACTCCTCCATATTTTGGCGTAATTCCTCTTCTGTGGCTTGCGCGTTTTCTAAGGATTGCATCAAATCGCTCGTTTTGGTTTTAATATTAGCTTCAAGGTCGATGTTGGCTTTCTCTATTTCGGTTTGTTTTTGAAGCAAAATTTGTTTGTGGCGCGTCCCTCTAATGGTTGTAAGGCGCAACAAGTACGCCCATAAACCTGCTAAACTTACTTGCAGGCAAGAAATACCTATATAAAAGCCTAAAGCTTGTGCATCTATTATCGAGCTTCCCGCCACACGAGGTATTAAACGGGTTATAAATTCTTGATAGTCTTTAGTAAAAAAAGGCAAGCTATCCACGTAATGCCCCATATAGGCAAACATAATCATTTGTCCAAAAAAAACGGACACGCTTGGTAGCATCGCTTTCCAATCTTGATACAAAATAAGAATGACAAAAGAGGTAAAAAAGAATAAACGAACCTCCGATAACCCTTTAAGTTGAAATATATATAACAAAACGAACGCCTGCAAGATAATACCCGACAAAGCGCGTGTAAAAAAAGTACGCGGCTTGAAGCGAACTGCCAACAAAAAGGTAGTTAATGCCAAAGAACTTACTACCAAAGTTGTTACCCATGTTTGATGAAAGGCAGCAAATCCCCAAGCCAATAAAAAATGTAAGGTTATAAAACCTGTCATCACAGCATCGCCTCGCCTATAGACTTTGTCCATAGCTTCTTCAATGATTTGTTGTGACATTTCTTGCTCAAGGTTGGCTTCAAACTGCTCATACAACGCGTGTGTAACGTTTAAGGAGTTGAATATATGGGTGTTATTAGAATCCATAAAATAATTTTCAAAGGTTGCTATGCTATTTGGTAGGCTAAAATAGGCAAATTTTTGCATACTTGGTATTATTTTCATTTTTTTTCATTTTTTCTCTGTCTATATGCCATAACGCAAAGCATTTTTATCTTCAGTATTTTATTTGGAGATAACCAAGGAAATATGCTAAAAACCAATTTTTCTTTTGCGTGTAAGTTTTTTATCCAAATAAAATGCAACTATTTTTCTGTAATGCGTTATAAGTTGCTATAACTTGTTTGTAAAAAGTGTTTAAACGTATGAAAAATTATTTGTTCCTTGTTGTTCTATGCCTTGCAGTAGCGGGTTGCAACACCCCAAAAGAAAAGC
>JAYTNK010000060.1:0-7782 GCA_043748375.1 Cytophagales bacterium | reverse complement strand
GCAACGTTAGTTTTGTGAATGTATATATGTTTAGTTGGCAACTTGCCTGCGTAGGCAAGTTGCTAATTTAATCTTGTTTAGCATTTTATAAGCGCGTATAGCAAAATTATTCAGTATATGGTTTGTATTCGACAGGAACTTGAAAGTCGTCAATCAGCTCCTTGAAGTTAATATCATCTTCATCAATACCCTCTTCTGCATCATAATACCAAGTAATAATTACTTTGTGTCCTGTAGCGTAAATACGATTTAATATACTAACCATCTCCAACAAAAAACCGCGCGAGGCTGTATTGAAGAAGTTTATTTTGCTGGTAAAAGCCGTATATTTAGTCTTATCTAAAGCGTATTCAGTGCGACTGTAGCCATCCATCCAAACAACAAGACGCTTGTAAAATTCAGGGGCATCTTCAGGGAAAGACTCGCCACGCATAGCAAGCGAGCCATTTTGAAATTGCACTTCGGGTGTTGTTTTAGTGCTTTTTATAGAAAGAGGAGCTATAGACATAGTAGTATTTTATAAATCGGCACGCTTTGTGAAAGAAAAGCATGGGTAGAGTTTAGAAATTTTAAGGCAAAAGCCTCATGCAAAAGTAGTAATTTTTTTGCAAACTACGATAAAAAGATACACATGAATAAAAAACGAAGTTTTTTTTGCGTAAAAAATGCTATTTTTGCACACCATGAAAAGAGAAGAGACTATAGATTACCATATTAAGGCTACTTGGCACGCCATAGCACGTATGTATAACGCTGAAGCAAACCAATATAACCTAACGGTTTCGGTAGGCTATATTTTGCTAAACATAGACCTAGAAGAAGGCACGCCCGCTACTAAAATCGCCCCCTTGCTTGGCTTGGAGGCAAGAAGCATTACGCGAACCCTGAAAAACATGGAGGATGTTGGCTTTATATACAAAGTACAAGACGAGAAAGACAGACGCTTTTTTCGCATTTTTTTGACTGAAGAAGGCAAAACAGCTCGCGAACACTCGCGCCAAACCGTCTTAAAATTTAATGATGCTATTACTGCGACTATATCCAAAAAACAATTGGAGGTATTCTTTGATGTAATCTCGCAAGTAAATAAAGTTATAGATAAACTTGTACCAAGAAATACCCTCGTCTTAGATACTGTGGAAGATTTACCCTAACCAATATGGAACAACCCCAAATACAGGCGATAATGGAAAACGCGCCTTTCTTTATGTATGCTTTAGACTCTGACCTACGCCTTATAAACGCCAATAAGAGTTGGTTTGAGGCGTATGAGCGTTTATGGAATATAAGACCTGCGATAGGCGCAAAGATGCCTTTTGTAAAAAAACAAATTATCACAGAAGTTTTGCAACTTGCCTACCAACGTACACTGAAAGGCGAAATATTACAAATAGAAGAGCAAGTAGATAGCCTTGATGGATTTTCAAAAAACTGGTTCGAACTGCACTTATCTCCTATCAAAGAAGCAGAAAGAATAGTGGGGGTATTGGTAATCGCTTGGGATATTACAGATAAGAAAAAAACAGCCTCAAAATTAGTTGAATGGGAAGTGAAATTTGACGATTTCATGAATAAAGCCAATGACGCTATATTCATAGCAGACACACAAATGGGTAATATCTTATATGCCAATGAGCGTGCGCAAACACTCATGGGTATGACCTTAGCCGAGTTGCAAAAAATGCACCACACCGAGCTACATCCAATAAGACTTCGCGATGAATACAAAAAGCTTTTCAAAAAATTTGTAGAAACAAACACGCGTATAACGCAACTATTTTTAATTGTAAACAAAGCAGGAAACGAAATTCCTGTTGATATAAGCAGTGGACTGATTGATTATAGAGGCAAAAAAGCTTTGCAAGGAGTATTTAGAGATATGAGCCTACACCTGGAAAATCAAACAGCTCTCCAAACCCAAAAAGAATTTTATGAAAAAATCTTGAATCATATTCCTATTGATATAGCCGTATTAGACAAAGATGACCGATATATTTACCTCAATCCTAAAGCTGTAAAAGACCAAGAACTTCGAAACTGGCTCATCGGAAAACAAATTTTAGATTATTATACTTACCGAAACTTGCCAACAGAAAGAGGCGAAGAAAAACAACGACAACTCAATATAGTACACAAAACAAACGCGCCAACTAAATGGGAAGATTGTATTATCGATAAGAAAGGAAAAGCCTCCTATTTATTGCGCAGGTTTACACCAATACTCAATGAAGAGGGTGGTGGTTCCATGAGTGTATTCACAGGCGAGAACGTAACTCACCTCAAGCAAGCCCAACAACAACTGCTCGGAAGCGAACAACGCTATCGAAATTTAGTAGAAACAACTACCGACTGGATATGGGAAACAAACAAAGAAGGCAATTTTACTTATTGTAGCCCACAAATATTAGATATACTTGGCTACACGCCACGCGAAACGGTAGGCAAGAACGTAACCTATTTTGCTAGACCTGAAGATGCTTCAAACAAGTGGATAATGTTCAAGGATATTTGGGCAAAAGGCGATAACTTCCTACTCGAAGAACTTGAATATAAACACAAAAACGGGGAAACCGTATTGCTACAAACAAGTGGTGCGCCTATATTTAACCATAATTGGGAGCTTACACACTATAGAGGCATTGCCAGAGATGTAACCGCGCAAAAAAATGCAGAGCATTTATTGCAAAATACACTCAAGGAATTGGAAGACCGCAATTTTGAATTAGACAGTTTCGTGTATAAAGTTTCGCACGACCTTCGCGCACCTCTCAGCTCGATGCTTGGATTATTGAATCTTATGCAAATAGAAACTGACCAAAAACGCCTGACAGAATACGTGGAACTGATGCAAGGACGTGCTCAAAAACTTGATAATTTTATCAAAACTGTGCTTACATATTCTCAAAACCTGAACCAAGGCATAGAGCCTGTCCGCATTAACTTTGAGAAAATTATCTCACAATGTATGGACGAATTACAATATATGCCACTCGCCTCTGATATCCGTTGGGCTTTGGTACAAACAGGGCTAAGCGATTTTTACAACGATGAATTTAGATTAATAACCATATTCAAAAACTTTCTTTCTAATGCTATTAAGTATCAAAAAAGTAATGAAGAAGAGGGTATGCTAAATATTCACGCACATATTACAGACACATACGTCCATATAAGTATTCAAGACAATGGCATTGGTATTATGCCTGAGCATTTACCCAAAGTCTTTGATATGTTTTATCGCGCTACCGAAAAATCAGAAGGCTCAGGTTTAGGGCTATATATCGTAAAACAAGCCTTAGACAAAATTAAAGGTACTGTACGCGTCGAAAGTGAGTTTGGCAAAAGTACAACCGTTTTCCTCACTATACCCAACCAATTGCCACATACAACCTAACTGCTCACTTACCACTCTTGCTTATGCTACTCAATCGTGCCATACCTCCCTCATTCCAACCCATTCAACAGTTGGCTATTCTGCCTTTAAAAGCTACTACTTTGCAAAATAAAGCGCCCCTACACTGGCTCGGTGCAGGCGAAACACCTGTCTTAAAGTTGGAAATCGTTTTTCGAGTAGGGCAAGCCCACGAAATACAAAATGGGGTAAATCAAATGGCTGTAAAAATGCTTAGCGAAGGTTCAAAAAACCGTACTGCCAGCGAAATAACAAACTACTTTGATTATTACGGGGCATTTCTTGAAACAAGTGCGGGCAACGACCGAAGTTCTGTTATACTTTATTGCCTCACTAAACATCTCGAAAATCTCTTGCCTGCCTTCTGTGAACTGCTTACTGAAGCCACTTTCCCTGCCATCGAACTCGAACAGCAAAAGCAAATTACTTCGCAAAGCCTTCGAGTGCAAGAAGAGAAAAATAACCACATTGCCCAAGTACTGTCTCGCGAGCATTTATTTGGTTTAGACAACGCCTACGGAAAAAGCCCGTCAAGTGCCGATTATTTAAACATTACAAGAGAAGCTGTTTGGGAACATTACACACAGTTTTTTCAAAACAAAGACTTTGATGTTTTTTTAGTGGGACAGGTAGGCGAGCCTGAACTCAAATTGATAGACCAATACATAGGCGCAATCCCCATTACAACACCACATATCCCCACTCCTATTACAACAACGCACCTATGCGCAGGCAAGCGCATAGTTATAGAAAAGCCTGCAAGTTTACAATCTTCCATACGGATATGCAAACGCTGTATAGATAGAAATCACCCCGATTACTTTGCCTATAAAGTAGTGAATGAGATTTTTGGAGGCTACTTTGGCTCACGCCTCATGAGCAATATTAGAGAAGACAAAGGCTACACGTATGGCATTTATTCCAGTATTATCAATATGCACCGCGCAAGTTATGTGAGCATTGGCGCAGATGTAAAAAAAGAATTTACTCACCAAACCATTGACGAAATTCAAAAGGAAATACACACCTTGCATACCCAACTCGTGCCTACAGACGAACTCGAAAGAGTGCGCAACTATATGCTCGGCTCACTGGCAGGCAACATGACGACTGCTTTTGACCTAGCAGAAGTTTTCAAAGGTATTTATTATAGTGGTTTGGGGTATGAATTTTACGCACAATATGTCCAAACTATCCGAACCATTACGTCCGAACAATTACAAGAAATCGCCATAAAGCATCTGCGCTATGAAGAAATGCTAGAGGTAATTGTAGGCGGAGTTTGATAAATGCTCCAATTCAGGCTATTTTTGTCCGCACAATTTTCCATAAAGGAACGCCTGCCAATATAAAAAACAAGCCCGCAAATAAATATGGGCTAAAATGTGCCGCAAAATAATGCGAAAGCCATACAAAACCGCACATTCCCAAAAATGTACCTATCAAAGCACCTATAACAAATGGATAAAAGTCGGTAACTTTTATCCATTTCGCGTCTATTAAAAAAATATTCCAACCCGCCCAAAAAGGTAACTGCATGAAATTCAGTCCATTCAAAATAACACCTATAAAAAAGGTAGGCAAGACTTGTAAATAGGCAGGCAAGTTGATAACTGATTCGCTGGACTGTTGCAAAAAAGCATATCCTAAAAATAACATAAAAACAACACTAAAAACATCTATCCAAAACAGTATTTTGCTATGCTCAATCAGTTTTTTTGCACCCAAAAAAGTAACATAAATTACCCAATATTCTACCAAAAGCACACCTAAAACAAAGGGGATAAGCCCTACCCAAGATTGAACAATAAACAGTTGCAAGGCAATTAAATTCAAGTACCCCAAAGGCAACGTCCCTATAAAACTGACAAAAAAACCTGCTTTCATATAGCTTTTAACATTCAAATTGTGCTGTTCGTTCCCTATAACACCCCAAACCCCATAACGCACAGCCCTACTCTGCTACTCAAAAAGAAAACTCACATAAAATAAGGTGTTTTTAAGAAAAAAAACTATCTTTGCAGTGCCATGTTTAAAGCCCTACAAAATAAACTACTCATCGTAACAACAGGCAGTTGGTTTGATCTGCTTATTCATATATGCCTCGCTATGGCGATTACGGCTATTACAGGTATGCTTTTTATCAATTCATATTTACCCTCAGTTACCCATCACGGGCAGGTAATAACCGTGCCTGACCTAACGGGAATGTCGGTCAATGAAGCCGAACGTTTTTTGCGCACACGCGGCATGGATTATGTAGTAAGCGATACAAGTTATTCTCGGAAACACAAACTAAATGTGGTGCTGTCGCAAACCCCCAGCGCAGGCGAGAAAGTGAAACAAGGTAGGCGTATTGCGCTGACTATCAACCCCAAAGATCCACCTAAAAAGAAAGTTCCAAAACTTGATGGTGAGCAGATAGATGATGTAAGGCGCATACTCGAAAATGCTAACCTCGAAATAGGGCGTATCAATTACAAACCAGACTTTGGTAAAGATGTAGTCCTTGAATTTTATATCAATGGACGCAAAATGGATAGCGCAACCATCGCCAAAGGCTATTTTGTGCCTGTAGATACTAAAGTCGACCTCCTCGTCGCTGATGGTAGAGGCGAAACAGAATTTAATGTACCCGATTTAACAGGACTTAGCGAGGAGGAAGCCGAAGAAGTAGCTAAAGCGCATGAAATCACACTCCACAAACAATATGACTACAAAAGTAGGCGTGAGCTTGGGACGGTTACATGGCAAAATCCACCTACACATATTGGCACTGTTCGTAGAGGAAAAGGTGCAGGAGGCAATGGATACGAAGAACGTGAACGCAACAAGATTCGAGCTGGTGATTTGATGGATATTCGAATAGCAGGCAATCCTGCAGCAAAACCTATGACCGATGAAGAACGCTACTTATATGAACAGAAAAAGGATTCATTGGAGCGTAATATAAATATGCGCACAGGAAAAGACTTAAACAAACGCTACAAAAATTGGGAAGAAGAAAATAAAAACAAAAAACCAACCGACAAAAAAGATAAAACGGATAAATCAAAAGAAAAAGAAAAGGAAACAAAGCCCAAAACTAATCCCAAAGAAGAACCAAAGAAATAAAAATTGCTCGCTCAACATGAACAGAACAATATGGCTCAAAGCCGATAATCCGCACATTATACAAGTAATAGACCAACGCGACCTGCCCCATGTGGTAACTGTTTGCGATCTTAACACTTGGCAGGAAGTCGAAACGGCTATCAAAGATATGACTGTGCGTGGCGCACCACTTATTGGTGCAACAGCCGCGTATGGCATATATTTAGCTTGCCTACAAGCCCAAGAAAACGAACAACCCACACAGCTCATGGAGCTTGCCTTTACACGCCTTCGCGAGTCGCGCCCAACAGCTGTGAACCTTTTTTGGGCATTAGACCGCATGAAAGCAACCTTGAACGAAGTACAAGACTTGCCTGCCAAAACCGCACTTGCCCTCCAAACTGCCCATAATATAGTCGACGAAGATATAGAAGTTTGTAGAAAAATAGGCGCGTATGGACTGCCTATCCTCCAAGAAATAAGCCACCGAAAAAAAGGCGAAGTAGTTAATATTCTTACACATTGCAACGCAGGACGACTCGGTTGTATAGAATGGGGAACTGCCACTTCCCCTATTTACCAAGCACACGCCTTGGGTATAAAAGTACACGTTTGGGTAGATGAAACACGCCCACGCAATCAAGGCGCAAGCCTTACCGCTTGGGAGTTGCAACAAGCAGGTATTCCGCATACCATTATAGTCGATAATGCAGGTGGGCATCTCATGCAACACGGGTTTGTCGATATGGTTATAGTGGGTACTGACCGCACCACGCGCACAGGCGATGTAGCAAACAAAATAGGTACTTATCTCAAGGCACTTGCCGCAAAAGATAATAAAATCCCCTTTTACGTTGCTTTGCCTTCTACTACCTTAGACTGGTCAATACGAGACGGATTGACAGAAATACCTATTGAGGAACGCTCGCCAAACGAGGTGAAATATATTACAGGAAAAGCTAAAGACGGCTCGCTTCAAACAGTTTTACTCACGCCTGAAAACAGTGCCGCCTCTAATTATGGCTTTGATGTTACGCCTGCACGCCTTATTACTGCCTTAATAACAGACAGGGGTATCTGCCCTGCCTCAGAAGACGGCTTACTTGGGCTTTTCCCTGAAAAAAAGTAGTAAGCTATCTTATTTTTAAAATATTTGCGAAAGTTCTCATTAAAACCTGTTTTTACGGGTTATGATTAACTTTCGCAAATATTTTATTAAAATTTTATTGTGTTGTAATTTTATCCACCCTTTTTTGATGGCGACCACCTTCAAAAGA
>JAYTNK010000059.1:0-2371 GCA_043748375.1 Cytophagales bacterium | reverse complement strand
GGCAGGTGTTTAGGGTGGTTTGGTGTATGCTTGGCGGTGGTTTGGTGCTATCAAAAACAGCTGTTTTTGATAGCTTTTTTCTTTATAGGTGGCTATATTGTACGTTATGGTAGGGTTCACTATACGCCAAAAAAGTATATAAATTTATTTCCTCCTCGTCTGGGTTGTATAGTTTTGCCTGTAGCATTCCGTTTATTACAAGTTGGCAATTGTCCACATAAAAAATCATTTCAAAATTTTCTAATATTTCTTGGGTGGTTTGGTTACTATTTAATTTGATGTCTGCTTTTACTTTTCTAATAAATTCTTTTGTAATAGCATCAAAGGGAAAGGTAACGATTAAATTTTCGTGTGTGTCTTCTGCTATCGTGCATAATATTTCATCTTCAAAAGAATTTACCGTAATTGTTTCTTGTCCTACAGGCAAGGTTTGGTTATATTGCAAGGCTTTGTATATGGCTTCCTCTAAATTTTCAGGCAAACTTTGCAAAAACTTTTTTATTTCTTTTTCTTTATTTTTTTGTTTCCTTTTCGTGTCTGCTTGGCATTTGATGCGTTTGTCTTTTAATTCTTTTTCTTGCCGTTCTTTTATTTCTTCTAATATTTTTTGCGTCGCTTCTTTTTTGAGTTGCGCTATTGTCTGCGTTTCATTGCGTTTGGGATATTCCTCTAAATCAAAAGAGTTGGCAATATCGGAAGGGTTTGTTTCTGTCAAAAATCTACCTCCGCCTCTTATGCGGTTGTCATTTTGGCATTTGTCGCTACAGGTTTCGTTCTCTCTGTTTTCAGTAGCAAATTTACTATTACAGTTGCTACAGGCTTTTAGAAAGTAAGTGGTGGCATTTTGTTCTGCATTGCCTTTGATACGTTTAAAGGCTATCAAATTAAGGTTATTTGCCTTAGTTGTTTTTTCTTTGCCGTTTTCGGGCTGTTGCGTGGGTTCTTTGGCTGTTTCCACTTGTTTGGCTGTCTTTGTATTGCTTTTGCTATTCATTTGATTGCAGGTGTTTATTTAGGCAAATTTACGCCTTATTTCCTTTGCTTGTTCTCCCTGCGGTACAAATGGAGCATTAGTAGCACTCAAAGTGCTTTTCAAGGCTTGGTGCAAGTGCATTGATGCGTGTAATGGTGTGTGCTTGGTGCAAGTGTATTGATGCCTGTAATGGTGTATGCTTGGTGCAAGTGTATTGATGCCTGTAATGGTGTGTTTTTCGTTATCGGGGCAACCTTATTTGTTTTTTTATTGTGTAGGCAAGTATTGGCTATTTTAGGGCTGTTTTTGCCAAAAATACCATAAATACAACAAAAAGAGGCATACAATACAACAAAGAATACAACAAGAAAAAAGCGTTTTTTTTAGATGCTAATTAGCTATATTACTCTTTTACAGTATTTTATAAATATATAAATATAAATATATATAGACTGTTGTATTGTTGTATTGTTGTATGGCATATATTGCATAGGAAATATATGTATAAATGTGTGTGTTTTCGCCTGTCCGACCAAAGAATTTTTTTTATCGTTTTAGCGCATACATTAAACCGCATCAGGTAGTTTAATGTATGCTTTTTTTGTGTGTATGGTATGTATATGGCTAAAAAAAAGATAGCCTAACTTTTTTTAGTTGTCTGAAAGTTTTTGTGAAAGCACTAAATTAGTCAGGATTTTGTGATTTTTCGCTTCGCTCAAAACCTCACTTTTTGCTCACAACTCGTTGATTATCAATAAAATATTCCACTGTATTCAGTATGACAAAGTGAACGTTTTTTCTCTCCACAAAAATTGCTATAGAACCATAATGGTTCTCTGACAATTTTTGTAGTGGTAAAAGTGTAGCCCTTGCTATTATAACACATTTTGTTCTATAAACACACTAAAAATTAGGCATAATAAAGATTTTGTCTTACAAAAAGGGCAACCACTACTCAAAAAACGTCCCCGCAAAAATCGTCAGAGAACCATAATAATAAGACAATTGAAACTAGTAATTGGATTTGAACCAAACAATTGCTTAATCAAATTTTATATTGACGGAAAATCAAAAATGGGCTATCATTCTGACCAAACTAATATTTTAGAAACCGATACTGGAATTGCAACAGTTTCAATCGGAGAATCAAGAATATTGAAATTTAGGAATATTGAAAACCCAGACCAAGTTTTGACCTATGAATTGACTGCAGGAAGTTTAGTATATATGACACAAGAAATCGAAACAATTTGGCAGCATTCAATTCCTAAATCAGACACCGAAAACTGGAAAATTAGTTTAATTTTTATAAAAATTAAATGAGTAAAAAAAGTTCTTAGAAATTCATTGCGGGATTTACTAAAACCGCTCGCGTAGCTATTCTGTAAGAACCCCCTT
>JAYTNK010000058.1:0-1777 GCA_043748375.1 Cytophagales bacterium | reverse complement strand
TTCAGGTGTTGAATTTACGAATAGCCCCCAATGAAATTGGGGGAATGGTAGCAATTTCCACACATTTGAAAGCTCGAAAATTTTGATGCGTTTAATCTGCCTACCACCAACACAAAAAACATACCTCTTGTCTTTTGTATTGATTTTAGTGCGCATACTGTTGCTATCACAACAGGCACGTTACAAACGTGCATCTATGTTAAGTCTGTGGTTACGCTTCGCTAAATTACGGACAACGGGGCAGTAGCGAATATTTTTGAAAGTAAAAAGGTTTTCTGACCTTTGCTAAACATCAATAACGACAGAAAAACCAAAAAGTTACTTTATTTTGTAGCACAAATGTATTTGTTAAGCGTTAAAAAGCTACATTTGCGCTATGCAAAAATTCCTCTTTCATATTCTCCTCAAGGCAATTATGCTGGGCATTATTTCCATTGCCCTTGTCTTTTTTGCCTTACAACGGCAAATTATGCCTATGTGTGGCTTTGCTTTGTTGTGGATAATAAGTATTTGGAATTTGTACTACTATGCCACGCGCACAAATAGAACGATTACTCGCTTTTTTGAAGCTATTCAATATGATGATTTTAATATAAAATTTCAAATAGATAGCAAATTAGGCAAAAGTTTTGAGGGATTAAACATACAACTCAATCATATACTGCACGCATTTAGGCAAGCACGTGCAGAAAAGGAGGCAAGTTTACACTACCTAAACAATATTGTGCAACATATTAACGTGGGTATTATGTCCATCGATACACAAGGCAATGTAGGCTTATTAAATCAAACTGCCCTGAAATTATTAGGCGTGTATCAACTAAAACACCTCAACGACTTGAGGGAAAAGCACCCTATTTTGCACAAAAAATTACAACATATAGCCCCTCACAAAAAAACTTTGTACGAAGCCTCCCCTGAAAAGCAGTTGGCTATTCATACCACACACCTTACGCTACGCGGGCAAAAAGTTCTTTTAATCTCTTTCCAAAATATTTTAGACGAACTACAGCAAAAAGAACTGGAATCATGGCAGAATTTGACTAAGATATTGCGACACGAAATCATGAACTCTGTCGCGCCTATAGTTTCACTTATTGGAACTATGAAAGAAATTGTAAAATACGATATGAAAGAAAAAAGCCCCGCCACTGCTGACCTTGAGGAAGCCTTAGAAACCATAGAAAGTAGAGGGCGAGGCGTAATGAATTTTGTAAACGCTTATCGTGAATTTACAGCTATACCAAAACCTCGCCTGCAAGAAATAGATGTTCAACGCCTCATAGATAGCGTAGGCAAGTTGTTTGCTACTCAAGCTCAAACTGAACATATAAACTTCACTATTACCATTGCTCAAAACTTTAAAGTGTTGGTAGATATTGACCAACTTGCGCAAGTGCTTATCAATTTACTAAAAAATGCCTTTGAAGCTACCGAAAAACAAGCAACGCGCCATATATACCTTACCGCGCATAACATAGAGGGCAAAAACACGATAGCCATCAAAGACAATGGCGCAGGTATAGAACCTGAAGCTATAGAAAAAATATTCATGCCGTTTTATTCCACCAAACCACGCGGTTCTGGCATTGGATTGAGCCTTTCTTACCAAATCATGCGCCTCCATCAAGGGCAACTCAAAGTGCAATCGGAGGTAGGCAAGGGCAGTACATTCTTAGTAATTTTCGCCTCATAAAAAAATAAAAATAAATATGCCCAAACCATCTTTTCTCTATCGTTTTTATATTTATCAACAGGAGCGATTTCCCTTATTAGC
>JAYTNK010000057.1:0-1588 GCA_043748375.1 Cytophagales bacterium | reverse complement strand
CTACCTCAAACGTTTTTTTGAATAAGGGACAGCCATCTATATCGCGCACCCAGACTTCATAAAAGCCTGCTTGTGCCATCTCCGTAATAAACAGTTGGCGCAAGTTGCCTACTTGGTTATTCCAATAGTAAGTAGGCAAGATGCCTTGCGATAGCCATTCTTTTTCCTTTTGTTCACTGATAACCGTAAGCGCGTAGTTTGGTTGCAAAGCAGGACAAAGCCTATGTTTTTCGGCTTCGGTCAGGTAAGGATTAGGCAAAATCGTAATACTTTGCGTAATTTGATTGCTACAGCCTACATCATTCGTTACCGCATAACTTATGACGACTACCTCGCCTACCACAAAGTTTTGGGGGTTCAGTACAGTTGCCTCTTGATTGTTTATAGTGAATTTGCCCCCTACAGGATTGGCTTTCAAGGTAATAGGAAAGGCTTGCTGGCAATACGCATTTTTCAAACCCAAAAAGGCAGGCAAGGGGCTTGGCAAAATAGTAACGGTCTTTTTGCTTACACTGCTACAACCCGTATTGGGGTCTATGGCTGTGTAAGTCAATTCGAAATCTCCTATACTTTTATCGGAAGGTATGAAGGCAGGCAAGTCAATCAGTACTTGAGTGTTATTGGCTAATAAAACCGTGATTTTAGGCGTTACAAGTGCATTATCTAATTTACAATAACTGTTGGACACTTGACTAAAAGTGGCTACAGGAAGTCTGTAAACCTTTACACTTTGGGTAATATTGCTGGTACATGAAGCATTGGTAGGGCTTGTGTAGCTATAACTTACGATATAATCTCCCACACCCAAAACAGCAGGATTAAATTGTGTAGCCACATTGCCATTTATTTTAAACGTGCCTCCTATCAGATTAGCTTCTAAATTGATAACATTAGCCGACACGCAGTAGCCATTTAATAAATTGACAAAAGAAATTACAGGATTGGGTATTACTTCTATTTGTCTGGTTTGAAAGGCGGTGCAGCCATTTTGGCTATTGAATGTGTAACTTACCGTATGTATGCCCACGCCCAACACTGCAGGTTTGAATATATTGGCAGATACGCCATTGATACGAACTGTACCCCCAAAAGGAGTAGGCTGTATCACAAATAAGTTGCTACCCACGCAATACATATCTCGCAAAGTGGCAGGGAAAGCAACCGTAACATCTGCAGTAAGATTGATTTGCACTTGTCTGGAAACAGAGGCACTACAAAAGGTAGAAGGTTCTATATATTCGTAATCAATAGTATGCAAACCTCCGCCTAATAAAGCTGGATTAAATATAGTAGCAGACACATTATTTATTTTGAACGTGCCTCCAGTAGGTGTAGCTGTAAGCGTAAAGGGAGCAGTATCAATACAATAATTATTTTTTAGCGCGCTCAAAGAAGGAGTAGGTACTGCCAATACTTCCACTACTTTGATGTCAATGCCCAAACAGTTCGCGTCTGTAGGGTCTTGGTAGGTATATTTAATCTCATGCTTGCCTACCCCCAACGCCAGTAGGTCGAGTTTTACAACACCATCTGTAAAAACGCCCACTTGATTCTTTTTAACAGCAAATGCACCTCCAACGGGTGTACC
>JAYTNK010000056.1:0-7188 GCA_043748375.1 Cytophagales bacterium | reverse complement strand
GCAAACGATAATTTGTGCATAAATATTGGTTAAAAGGACAAAAAAACTAATTGGCTACTCAAAAAAAATCAGTGTGGAGGCTTTGCATCAAATCTGCAAAGATGTAAAATGTTACGCATATTGTAAATTAAGTATATCTTTGCAGTATGAAATATTTTATTATTTTTATACTTATTGCCAGCACGCTATTTCCTTTGATGGGTTATGCCTTAGATTGGCGAAAACACCGCACTAAACCTAAACAATAAGCTACTTTTTGAAATTTTCTTACTATGAAAGATAAAAAACGGATAGCCATTCTTGGTAGTACAGGCTCTATAGGCACACAAGCCCTTGAAGTCATTGCTACGCACCCTACTTTGTTTGAAGTGGTGTTATTGGTAGCTGGGCAAAACGTAGATATGCTGATAACTCAAGCACTTGCCTACCAACCCAAAACAGTCGTAATAGGCAATCCTGCTTACTATCTGAAGTTGAAAGAGGCACTTGCACACTTGCCTATCGCAGTGCAGGCAGGCGAGCAAGCTATCGCAGAGGCGGTGCAGGCAAGCGAAGTCGAGGTTGTGCTAACTGCCTTAGTGGGTTATGCAGGTTTGCGCCCTACTATAGCCGCTATTATGGCAGGCAAGTCTATTGCCCTTGCCAACAAAGAAACGCTGGTGGTAGCAGGCGACTTGATTATGCCTCTTGCCAAAAAATACCATGTACCTATCTTGCCTGTAGATTCTGAACACTCCGCCATATTCCAATGTTTGGTAGGGGAGGGGCATAATCCTATTGAAAAGATTATCTTAACGGCTTCAGGCGGGCCATTTAGAGGGAAGACGCAAGCAGACCTTGCCCATGTAACCAAAGCCCAAGCCCTCAAACACCCAAATTGGACAATGGGCGCAAAAATCACGATTGACTCGGCTTCTTTAATGAATAAAGGGCTGGAAGTTATAGAAGCCAAATGGCTTTTTGACGTAGAAGCGCGGGATATTGAAGTAGTCGTCCACCCTCAATCTATTATTCATTCGGCAGTACAGTTTCAAGACGGCTCTATAAAGGCTCAAATGGGTGTGCCTGATATGAAATTACCTATCCAATACGCGCTTGGCTATCCACAAAGATTACAGAATGATTTTCCTCGTTTTGATTTTTGGAAATACCCACAATTAACTTTTGAAAAGCCTGATTTAGAAACATTTCGTAACCTCGCATTGGCATTTGAGGCATTGGCGAAAGGTGGAAATGCCCCTTGCATTCTCAATGCAGCGAATGAAGTAGCCGTAGAGCGGTTTCTGAAAGATGATATTTCATTTTTAGGAATGTCTGACCTTATCGAACATTGTCTAAATAAAGTGCCTTTTGTAGCAACGCCTGCTTATGAGGATTATGTGCAAACAGACGCAGAAACAAGACGAATAGCTTATTTATTAGAATGATAGCTTTTTACAGTTGTCAAGTCTAACGATATCGACAACTGTAAAAAAAACTATAAGGTTGTTATCGTACTGAAAACAAGGCATTAGCAAATAACATTTTGCCATTATACCAAAAACCTCTGAAAAGAGGCGTTTCAAGCAAGTAGATTAGCTTTCCGCGCCCCATATTTTCTACGCCAAATGCAAATGTGTTGGTCATTTTGCGCTTCATTGTTTGCCCTATAAACCCGCTTACCAACGATTTTTCGCCATAAATGCCCACGTTCCAATGCCCTTTAGGTAAAAGCGGATAGTGTTTTTGGTTGAGTCGCAAGGTATAGTATGTTTTGCCTAATCCGTAGGCAAGGGGGTGTGTTTCGTCTAAATCTACCTTACAAATAGCTCCTGCGGTACTTTCGGTAAGGGTATTTCTTTCGCGGTTTTCGTATCTTTCGATGGCGTTAGGGCTTTGTAATTGCTCAACTTCGCTTTTTTGCTCCTCTTGTGTTTTTGCCATGCGTATTCCCATCGCACTTGTGGTATTTTTCTTGCCTACCAAGTCGATGGCATTGTCTAAAGCAATAATTTTCCCGCCTTGTTTTGCGTATTCGATCAGTCGTTCGCTGTGTGCATTGTACCTGCCTGTAGGTAAGACAATGATGTCAAATTTCTCAAGGTTAGTATCACCTATCATTTCATGAGGAATTACGCTCATTGGATAGCCCAAATCGCGTTCAAAGTGATGCCATGCAGCACCAAATTCTGTCGCATCTGTACCCGCACCGCCTATGAGTGCGATTTTAGGCATTTTGATAGTGGGGTAATACTCTGAACCAAAGTCGTTGCCACTTTCCACTGCTCCCGATTCAAGAGAAACAAGTTCTTTTTGTGCTTCTTGAGCTATATTTTGTAATCTTTGTTCAAATCCTTTGGTGTGTTTATTATCTGAGCGCATCATAATCAATGTGCCTGCGCTATAGTTTATGCCGTTGATTTTGAATGGATTAACGGCTTGCCTAATTTTGATGCCTGCTTTTAGTGCTTTGGTTAAAAAGCGTGCATCTTCGAAGTCGCGCCAAGTGGCAAGATACGCAAAAGCGGGTGTAGCAGCATTAAAAGTTTGAGGTGTTTTTGAAGTTATTTCGTAGTTTTTTTCGGGAGATATTTTCTCTTTTACAGCGTATGCTTCAAGCCCGTATCCGAAAGGCAATGCCCATGCGGTAAGGTCGTAAGTAAGGCTGTCTTCGAGTTTTGCGTAAGGTTCGAGCAATACATTCAACAATCGAGATTGCGGTTGATAAGTGGTGAGGATAATGTCGCGCTCATCTATATTAAAATCCGTGTCTTGGTTTTTGTGATAGGCATATCCATACGCCTTGCCTGCCTTGCCTGCCACCCCAACTTTTATATAGTTTCGCTGTAAAAGCTGTACGAAATTGCGGAGTGTGCCTGCTGAATTGGTATGTTTGATGACGTATGTTTTGTAAGTGCCTTCTGGTTTTTCTAAATTTTCTCGAAAGAACTGTTTAAAATTGGCTAATAGCTTTTCTTTTTCGCGTACCGAAACCGCTATAGTATTCAGGCTTGCCTCCCAATGATTGCGCACGCGTGCGGCAAAATAAAGCGTATCACCTGCTGAGCGTTTGATGCCCAATCCTGCGCGTATGCCTCCTTGTTCGTAGGTTAGCCCTATTGCGCCATGCAAAGAAGGATAGGTGTCGCCATAACTTGGATAAAAAAAGTCGTATGTTTCTTTGGTAAAATAAGGCTCTTGTCGCTTATCAAAGTTTTGTTTGTTTTCTTTGGCTATAGTTTCTGAAAATTCGCGTTGCCATTTTGAAGCGAAGGGGTGAATAGGGTGCGCAGGAGGACCAAAAAAATAAGACTGCTCGTAGCCCATTTCGTGTATGTCTATGTGTACTTGTGGCAGCCACTGCCTGTATAAGTCTGTACGAAGTTTAGTTTCTTGTTGCGTTTGCCATGCCCAATCACGGTTTAGGTCGTACATATAATGATTAAAACGTCCTCTTGCCCACGGCTCGATATGCTCCCAACCTTCTGGATTGGTGTCTGTAGTAGTATTTTGAACCGTTTGATACCATTGTGCATAACGTTCGCGCCCGTCAGGGTTTTGGCAAGGGTCTATGACAATGAGCGTGTTTTTCAGCCAGTTTTGTACTTTCTCGCTATTATCCGTAGCTAATTGATGTAGCACCGCCATCGATGCTTCTGTTCCTGCTGGCTCGTTGCCATGTACGGTGTAGGCAAGCCATACAATAGGCAGTTGTAAACCGCTTATTGCACCTTCTATCATCCCTGCGTGTTTTAGATTGTTTTCGCGTATTTCGGCTAATTTCGCCAAATTTTCAGGTGCTGAAACGAAGATGGTTTGCAAAACACGCTTCTCATACGTTTTGCCATACTCAACAACTTTCAAACGTGGGCTTTGGGAGGCAAGATGCTGTATGTAGCGCGTAAGGTCGTGGTGTAATGTAAACGCATCTCCTAATTCATATCCCAAAAATTCTTTGGGCGTTTGGATTTGTGCTTGCGAAACGGAGGTTAAAAGGAAAGAAAATAATAGAATACGAAGCATTATTAAGAGGTAAGGAAAATGTATGATTAGAAAATAAGGAAGATTGACAATTTTTGAGTGGCGATTACAATACACTGATAAGCAATGGTTTATTGCTATCAAAAATGAAGTTATTTAATGACCGTTCCTGTCAGTTTTTTATAAATTTAGTTGCTAAGATTTTTCACAAAGGTAAGCTAAGTTTTAGTCAAATAACCTGCAAAATAAATTTTCTATAAAAATGCTTGTAAAAATAAAACTTTTTAAACTTGCCTACGTTCAATACTTTATTTCAAACTATCATTTCAAACTCATGAAACAAGAAAATCTTAAGAAAAAACTACTTGATTTTTGCCTCAAGCAACAATACGAAAGATTAGAAACTGCTCAAAAAGCCGTAGAAGATGCCGCAGAAACTGCCATGCAAGAAGATACAAGTGTGGAAGAAAAAACCGAGTCATTCCGTACGCAAATGCAAGCAGAGCGTGATATGTTTATCAAACAACTCAGCGAAGCACGCGAAGGGCTACACACATTACACAAAATAGAACTCGACCGACCCCTAGATACAGCTGTGTTGGGTGCTGTTGTAATAACAAATACGCAAAAACTATTTTTTGCTACCAATATTGGGCAAATCAAAATAGAAAACGATACGTTTTTTGCTATTTCTCTCGAAGCTCCCTTGGCAAAGGCAGTGATGGGCAAGCGGGTAGGCGAGAGTTTTACCTTTCGAGATAAAACCTCCCAAGTATTGGAGGTATTTTAGGCGAGTTTTCTTTTTGAGTAGCAACTTGTATGCTAAAACGTAGATTCTCCAAAATGACTACTCTACCCTTCACGCCTATGTCAGTATTTTTGTAAGTTGTCATGTTAAATTAACTTTAGTATGTTTTTTTGTTTTATTTAAAATAAAAAAAAGAATATTATTTTTTTTATTGTGCAAATACATAATTTTTTACGTGTTTTTTAAAAAAGGTGTATATTTTTGCACCAATATTAAATTTTCCCAACAACCAAAATTGATATGGCACAAAATGCTGAAATCGAAAAGCTCCGTAAGGAGTGCGCCAAGATAGGCAAATCATTCGTTTACAACTTAGACGAAGAACAAGATGACGAGGAAAAGCAGTTTGCGAGTTTCTTCTTTGTAGGCAAAGATCAAGGGCGTGAAGTCATATTTGACAGCTATATATCTACCCTAAGCCACGAATACCACATGAATGTGTTGGACGAGGCTGAAGGTTTGTTTTTTGACAAACACCCCGAGTTGCAAGAAACTGAGTTTTTCGAACTTGATGAGAAACAACAACTTGAGTATGATGCTATGGTTGATAGCGTATATGCTGCCGACAAAATCCGTGTGCAAGAAGACGCGCTTATTTATGAGGAAGAGGACGAACAATCAGTAACTATTGGCATAGAAGTGTTTTTGAATGTGCAAGAAGTTACAGAGCAAGTAATTGCTGACTTCGTTAAAAAATTCAATGCGGATACGTTTACGCCAAGCGAAGAACTATTCTCTTTCGCACAAGAAGCAAATGATTAGTAAGTGTTTAATACTTTTCATATAGCCAACGCTTATAAAAGACTTCATACAAACTAAGAATTTGTATGAAGTCTTTTATTTATAAATAATCACGAAAAACAAAACACCTTGCCTACCAGACACTGAAACCAAACCATATTTACTGCCTTTTGTATTAGACTTCCTGCGAAAGTACCTTTTCCCTCTCTAAAAATGGAGAGAGGGCAGGGTGTGAGGCTTCTAAAAAACACTTTCGCAAGAAGTCTATTGGTTTTAGCGAGCTTGTTTGCTCTTAGGCATAAGGCATCACCTTGCGTCAGTGGGAGTAAATTTTACTAAGGTAGTCTTTTTCCTTTGCTATCGATATAAAAAAAGTTTTCTTTGACGCGCACTTTAGCTTTGCCTCCCCCGTTTGATAAAAAATTATTATCAAAAATTTCGTCATAGATAGCAGGAACAGCCAAGCGGTTTGACTTGGTTATAAAGCCCCACTTGCCATCCTTTTTTACAGCGGCAAGTCCTCCATGAAACGGCATGGCTTCTTCATATTGAAATGGAATCTGCATCTGGTTTTGATGATTTACAAACCCCCAAGAGCCAAATGTATTTTCAACCGCTCCTAATCCTTCTGAAAAGGGTAAAGCTTTAGGATAACCAAAAGGAATGATTATATTGTTATCCCAATCTATGTAGCCCCATCCTTTATTTTTATGTTGTACACAATATAATCGCTCACTGTACCCGTAAATCCTACTGTATATGATAGGTATTTCTGCGATGCCTTTTCGGTTGATGTATCCCATCAAGCCATCTTTCACGACCAAAGCACGCCCACTTTGAAAAGGGGCAGCTATGTCGTATGTAAGCGGAATAACTAAATGATAGTCCTCATTGATGTATCCATATTTTTTACCTTCTTGACTTTCTTTGCTTTCTTTGCTTTCTACCAATGCCATGCCTTCCGAAAACACATAGTTGTTTACAGGCAAGTAATCTACTTCCTGCATGGGCATACCTTCCTCTTCCTCATGGAAGTTGTATATAAAAATAACATATACCGAAAGTAACAAAAAAGGGGTAGCGAGTAGTATGCCAATCCAAGAGCCACTATAGGCGTTTGTGGTAATACCTTTTTGGCGTGGAGGTTTGCGAGAAGTGCGTTTGGGTGTATTGTGCGTATTGGGTGTATTGGGCGTATCGGGTTGTCCAATAGTTAAACTTGCAGATTGAGGTATAGGCATACCAAAAAAATCAGCTATTTTTTTTTGCTTATCTTCCATATTAAGTACATACGCAAATGCTTTAGGATAAGTTTCACTATTTAACTAAAATGCCTCTTGAAAAGTTTATATGGGCTTTTTGGAGTTTTATTACAAAACAAATTGGGTTGTATGACAGTTTTTGTGGAGAGCAATACTGTAGAATAGCCTTTGGCTGTTTTATCTTTGGATTGTTTTGATGATGCAAAGGCACTACTCGCCTGCCCGATGTGTGGTTTTGGTAGGCAAGTTGGTAACTTACCTGCCGAACTGCTAACGGTTAATGATAACAATAAAAACAAAAGTGAGCAAATATTTACATTTTTTAAATACCTTATTTGCCTGATGTGTGGTTTTGGTAGGCAAGTTGGTAACTTACCTACCGAACTGCTAACGGTTAATGATAACAATAAAAACAAA
>JAYTNK010000055.1:0-8257 GCA_043748375.1 Cytophagales bacterium | reverse complement strand
CCCATGAGTTATTCCAGCCTTGCCCAAAGTTTTGGTTTTGCGTAGTATTATAATTAGGATCATAGTATTGGTTAGCATTTACTACGTATCCTTCCTCCTGATAGTCAGGATTAAAGTCAGTGCCATTGTTATTGGGCGTATTTTGTATGGTTGTGGTAGTTGTACCATTATCATACACGTTATCAGGCTTGGTTGTTACTACGGCTACTTCTGCTTTCGGCTTTGTTTCTACAGGTCGGTCTTTGGCAGTATAATATACGTCATCATACTCTTTAGAGCTTGACTGTTTGGTTGTTGTTTTGCAAGCAAATAAACTAACAAGCGTTGCAAGTGCTACGGTTTTAGTTATGTTATATAAGGTATGCGCTTTCATATAAGTTTTGTTATTATTGTTGTTCAAATATACGCTGTTTTTTTGAAAGTGCAACATTATAAGGATTAAAATTGAGTTAAAAGCGTGTTAATGCGTATAAACATTTTATTATCAGCTTTTTACAATTTTGTTGTAAATAAAAAAACAGGCTTTAGCAAGTTGCTAAAGCCTGTTTTTAGTTTGCTTAATTTTAAATTATTTTGTTTCTTTTAAGGTAAAGCTATAATTTTCCATGATAGCGTTTGCCAATAAGCTATTGCACGCTTGCGTAACGTTTGCGTGGGCTTCGGTTTCTGAGGCTGCCTCAAGTTGAATAGTAATGTGCTTGCCTACGCGGACATCGGCTACTTGTGCTATGCCGAGATTGCTCAAGCCGAGCGTTACGGCTTTCCCTTGCGGATCGAGGAGTTCGGGGCGTGGCATTACATTTATTTCTGCTATGAAGTTCATTTATTTGTTGGGGGTTACAAGAGGTCCTTTTGTGTCTGTTTTGCCTTTTACAAAGCCGTTAATAGTGAGCGTAGTGGTAGCAGGTTCAGTATTAGCGGTTACGGTTACGGTTTTGGTTTGTGACCCTTCCTTGCCTGCGCTATCGAATACAATGGCTATTTCGCCCATTTGGTTGGGTTGAATAGGTTCTTTGCTGAAAGATGGGACTGTGCAACCACAAGAGCCTGTGGCACTTTGAATAATTAGTGGCGTTTTACCCACGTTTTTGAATTTAAACTTGTGGTTTATCTTCTCACCTGCGCTTATTTCGCCAAAGTCGAGTATTGGTTTTTCGAAACTAATTTGAGCTGTTTCGAGGTTATTATTATTTGCAGGGATGCTTTGAGCTTTTTCGCTTTGAGCTGTTTCACCTTGATTTTTCCCGCTTGCAGCCGCTTCTTTGGGCAAGTTAGTTTTATCTGATACTTCTGAAGTGGCATTAGGTGTGCAGGCAGTTGCTACAGTAAGGCAGGCAAGGCAGGCAAGTTTTTGGAGTGTTTTAAAGTATAACATAAGTTAAAGATTGTTTTTTTGAATAAAATTTGAAAGGTTTTTTCGGGCTTCTGTGCGGACTTTATTTTTGAGGAAGCTTGTCCACCCAAGCAATAAGCCGATAGTGCCGAGTGCTTGTTTCGCCCATGTGTGAAAGTTGAATGTGTCGATGTGGTTTTTTATCAAGCCGTTTTCTATTACCCATTCCGCTTTAATTTTATTGACAACTTTGCGATTGGTTTTAGAAAAGGTATAAGTTGCAACCCACATAATAGTTGCTTTGGTGTCTGTTTCTTGCAATACGTGATAATCTAATGCAAAACCATCTTTCGCGTTTGTGAGCAACATTTGCCACATAGCACGCACTTCCTTGCCGTTCAGGTTTTGAAAGGCGGCATCGCTGAATGTAGCTTCAGGAGCATATAGGCTTTGCATGGTTTTAAAGTCCCTTTTCTGAAAGGCCTTGTAAAAGATATCGGCAATTTTAACAGACATGGCTATTTTAATTAGTTGAATTTGAGATGGGGGCTGTTTTTTTGATGCGTTTTCCGATGTTATCCATCTCATTTTGTAATTTGATGGCTTCGTTTTGGGTATTGGTAACGATAGCATCTCCTTGCAACTTGGCATCATTAACCATCTCTTCTCGTTTTTGCATCAAGGAAAGCACCTTGTTTTTTAGGCGTGAGAATTGATAACTCAATTTATCGCGCAAATGGCTCCCTTCAGAGGGTGCAAAAAGAAGTGTTGCGACTGTTCCTGTTGCCGCACCTGCTGCGAATCCGATTATAAAATGTCCAATCTTTTTCATACGTATAATTTTTTTTATGTGTGTTTTCTTTGTGAGTGGCATCTGCTATTCAAAAAGAAAACTTGCTTTTTTATTACTTAGTTAAATTATATGCAAATGTAAAGCATTTTTTAGTAATTCAAAAAAAAATCCCTAACTTTGCGCGTAATAAGTTTATAGTATGACAGATAAAAAGATAGTTCACAAGCTCTTAGCACGCCAAATCAAAAAGCATCTTGGAGAAGAATTTTTAAACAATCCTTCCGTTGAGCATTTTTTGAGTATTATAGCTGACACATATCATCAATATGAAGAAGATAGGGATGTACTCGAAAGAACTATGGAGTTAAGCTCGACAGAGCTTACGGAGTCGTTTCAAAAATTAAGAGAGCAACAAACACAATTAGAGGAGGCATACGAAGAGCTAAATGCAACGCGCAATCAATTAGAGGTGTCAGAAAAGATTGCCATACTTTCGCAAGAACTCATGCGTATTCATGAACAATTAACAGCCGCACAACAGCACGCCAAGATGATACAAAGCGCGATATTGGGTAGCAAAGAAGAGATAGTTAAACATTTTAAAAATGCCTTTATTTTATATGCACCCAAAGACATCGTTTCGGGTGATTTTTATTGGTTTTCGCACCATGACAACTATAAAATAATTATTGCAGGAGATTGTACAGGGCATGGCGTACCTGCAGCGTTCATGACTATTATGGGTTTTAATATTTTGAATGAAATCGTAAACAGAGAGCTGATTTTTGCTCCTGACCAAATTTTATATTATTTAGACAAAATGGTACTTAAAACCTTCCAACGGAAAGGGGCTAAGTTTGAAATTACAGATGGAATGGACATGGCTATTTTGGTATTTGATGAAACCGAGCAGTCTGTTGCGTTCAGTGGGGCGAGAAACCCGCTAATTTTTATACGCGATAACCACATGGAAGTGATAAAAAGTGCGCGATTCCCCATAGGTGATGATAGATATGGTAATAAAACCTTTAACTTGCATACGATTCATTACCAAGCAGGAGATAGATTTTATATATATACTGACGGATACCAAGACCAATTCGGGGGGGCAAATAACAAAAAACTAATGAGTAAAAAATTCCAAGAGATTTTATTTAGCATACATCTACAAACCATGTTTATGCAAAAAGATCTCTTGGTTGATTTTATGAAAGATTGGCTACGAGAAAACGAACAGATTGATGATATTATGGTTATTGGCATCAGCACATAACATTTTATAGAAAATGACCCTTATAAAATGTTTTGTGCTGATACCAAAAGTCTAATACTCCGTTCTATCCATTTCGCGTTTAGCGTCTTTTTCTTTCATGTCTTGGCGTTTATCATATAATTTCTTGCCTTTTGCAAGGGCAATTTCTATTTTTGCAAGCCCTTTGTCATTGATAAACATACGAAAAGGAATAATAGTAAAACCCTTCTCATCTATGCCTTCATGTAGCCGTTTGAGTTCGCGTTTTTTGAGCAATAGCCTGCGCTCACGGTCTGGCGCATGATTGTTGTAAGTGCCGTTTCCATATAGGGCAATGCTCATCTGTTTAATAACAAGGTTGTCATTGTCAAAATAACAAAAAGCTTCGCTCATGGTAACTTTGCCCTGCCGCACTGATTTGATTTCTGTGCCTGTAAGCACAATACCTGCGACAAATTTATCCTCAAAATGAAATTCGTGAGAGGCTTTGCGATTTTGTATGTTAATTTTTTTTTGAAAGGTTTCGCTGGACATTTTTTAATAATTTTAGGAAATGAAAAAACTTTTAACATTCACAAATGCAAACATACAAAAAAAAATTCGGAATGACAAATATCATTTGGAGATTACAAAAAAAAGCACTACCTTTGTGTATAAAATAAATACCAAAAATTATTAAAATAGTACAAATGCAATGGTTTGCAGAATAAAAGATGGTGTTTATAATGATTTAACAAAGTTTATGTTAAAATATCCAACTTTTGCCTAATATTATGGAAGACGATTTTCGCACCCACCTTGTGCGCGACAACAATGGCTACTACTTGAATACAAAGGCTATCGTGATGCGCCAAGAATATGACAAATACACAGCAGAAGACCATCAAGTATGGCAGATTCTGTATGAGCGTCAAATGCCTAACTTGCCTGATAAGGCTACTCAAGCCTACTTAGAAGGAATCAAAAGTGTCCGCTTTGAAGCTACCAAAATACCAAATTTTGATGGCGTAAACGAGGTTTTAGCGCGTACCACAGGTTGGAAAATACACGTAGTGCCTGGTCTTATTCCTGCGCGTGAGTTCTTTGAGCTTTTGCGCACTCGTAATTTTTGTGCGACTACATGGCTACGAAAAATGCACGAGCTTGACTATCTCGAAGAGCCTGATATGTTTCATGATGTATTTGGGCATATTCCCTTGCTTACCAACCAATCATTATGCGACTTTGTAGTAAGATTGAGCGAAATCGCCCTGAAGCATTTAGATAACCAAGATGCCGTAGATGCTATCGCAAGATTGTATTGGTACACTATCGAGTTTGGATTGATACAAGAAGCCAATGGCTTGCGCATTTATGGAGCGGGCATTCTTTCCTCAAAAGGCGAAACGGAACACGCACTATTTAGCGAGCAACCTGCACGTTACCCCTATAATCCGCGCATAATCATGCAAACTCCTTTTATCAAAGAACACTACCAAGAGCAGTATTTTATTATCGATAACTACGAACAACTATATAATTCTATTGAGGAAATTGATATGTTTTTGGAGGAATTGGTAGGTAAGGAAAACGTATTAGCCTAAGCAAACGCGCAAAAATAAAACAGACTATAGAAAGCAACTTCATGAAAATTATAAGAATTTTCATGAAGTTGTTTCGATGAATAACCATTATATAAGTGTAAAAGTAATTCCTAAAAACAAACAGTCGAAGTATTTTAATATTTAACCTAAAAACATCATGCCTAAAGTCAAAATCGGCTTGGTACAAATGCCATGTACCGTTGATAAACAAGCAAATATTGCAAAAATAACTGAAAAAATAAAGGAAGTGGCTCAACAAGGTGCGCAAATTATCTGCCTGCAAGAGCTTTTTGCGTCTGTTTATTTTTGTTTTGAAGAAAATCATGCGCATTTTGCCCTCGCAGAAAGTATCCCTGAAGGAGATACTACTCAACAAATGCAAACGCTTGCCAAAGAACTTGGCGTAGTCATTATTGCTTCTTTATTCGAGAAGCGCGCTGCAGGATTATACCACAATACTACAGCTGTTATTGATGCTGATGGTAGTTATTTGGGTAAATATCGTAAAAATCACATCCCTGATGACCCTGGATTTTACGAAAAATTCTATTTCACCCCAAGCGATACAGGCTATAAAGTATTTCAAACCAAATTTGCCAAAATCGGAGTGCTAATTTGCTGGGATCAATGGTATCCTGAAGCCGCCCGACTTACAAGTCTTATGGGGGCAGAAGTACTTTTTTATCCCACAGCTATAGGCTGGGAGGTAGGCGAGCAGGCAAGTACCAATCAAGAACAATATGACGCATGGCAAACCATACAACGCAGCCACGCCATCGCAAACGGTGTTCATGTAGTATCGGTGAATCGTGTAGGACGTGAAAAAGACACTTTATTTTGGGGGGGCTCGTTTGTCGCCAATCCAATGGGCAAGCTATTATACCTTGCCTCCCACGATAAAGAAGAAAATCACGTGCAAGAAATAGACCTTTCTCTTACCGAACACTATCGAACTATGTGGCCTTTCCTACGCGATAGGCGCATAGATACCTACGCGCCTATTACAGCTCGATATTTGGAGAACGAATAACAAAAAAGAGTGCTTACGGCTTGCTTTTTTCAAAATAAACACGCAAATCTTCTGTAGAAAGTGCGTTTAAGGTTTGTAAAGCCGTAAGTCCGCCTTTCCTGCCCGTAAGCACTCCCCATTGAATATCGCTGTAGGTATCTTTGCTATGGCTATCAGGGTTAATACTCAGCTTCACTCCTTTATTTAACGCATAATGTACCCAACGCCAATCAAGGTCTAACCGCCAAGCATTGGCGTTTATTTCTATAGCCACGCCATTTTGTGCGCAAGCGTCTATTACTTTGTCCATTTGCACAGGATAGCCTTCTCGCCTAAGCAACAATCGACCTGTAGGATGCCCCAAAATAGTCGTATAAGGATTTTTTATAGCTTTTATAAGGCGTTCTGTAGCGCGTTCCGCAGTCATTTTAAAAGCAGAGTGAACGGAGGCGATAATAAAATCAAACGTTTTTAAGATGGACTCATCATAATCTAATAAACCATCGGGCAATATATCTGATTCAATACCTTTGAATACTTTGAACGGCGCGTATTGTATATTAAGCCTATCTATTTCAGCTTGTTGCTGCAATACACGACCTTCCGAAAGCCCGTAAGCATATACAGCCGTCTTTGAATGGTCTGTAATACCCAAATATTGAAATCCTTGCGCAATCGCTGCTTGTACCATTTGCTCAAGTGTATGTTTCCCATCACTATAGGTACTATGCGCGTGCAAAATTCCTTTTATATCCTGTGTAGTAAGCAAGGTAGGCAAGTTATTTGTACGTGCCAACTCAAATTCAAAAATCCCCTCTCGCATTTCGGGAGCTATTACCTGCCAACCTACACTCGCATACAAGGCTTCTTCAGTAGCAAAAGCCGTTTCGGTAGCTATTTGCAACAACGTTTTTTGTTTAGGTGAAAAGCCTAAATGTTTAGGCGAAGCCGATAACATAAAAGACTCACTCCCCCATTTCTCTTCCTCTACAAAACGTATTTCAATAGGCAAAAGGGCATTTTTGAACGTACCCGTCCACGCAAACATACTTGCCTGCGATGCATCAGCCTGCAAAAATGAAGCATTTTGTAGCAATGTTTTTACTTCAGTTTTATAGGTATGGGAAGCAAGGTAGGCAAGCTTGTTTATAGTTTCATAGCCTTGCCTTAACTCGCCTACCAACTGCATAGAAAGAGCAGGCAAGGCTGTTTGTAGATACGTTTGTAGTTCATTGGCGCAAAGTGTTGCGGTAGGAAGATGAAACTTGCCTGCCTGCGTCTGCTTAAATAGAAGTGATTGCTTGATATTTTCTTGTGTTTTATCACCAAACCCTTTCATTTGTGCAATTTGATTGTTTTCACACGCCTGAAATAACTGTTCTACGTCCTCAATACCTGTTTGCCATAGCTGTTGCACTTTTTTTATACCCAAGCCTGCGATGTCGAGCATCTCTACAATACCTGCGGGAGTCTTTGCCAATACTTCTGTAAGCTGATGAAACTGTCCTATGTTGCGTGCTTCGTCTATTTTTCCTGCGATTGCCTTGCCTACGTTGGGCAGTTGCTCCAATTCGTTCAATGTTAGCTTTGATAGCACAATATCTTGCTTCTCAAGGTGTTGTACAGCGTTGTGATAAGCCCGAATTTTAAAAGCGTTCTCGCCGTGTAATTCTAATAATTGCGCATAAAGCGTAATTTGGTCAAGCAGTTGAGCATTAGTCATAGCGTAAGTATAAAAAACAATAAAATTTTTAAGTAATAAAATAAAAAGTGTTGTTTTGTAAAGATTTGTTTTGCTTAAAATAAGGCTTATACCATATAAAAAACGAAGTATTTAAGCTAAAAGCTCGGTATTTTGAGGTATTAGCTCAAGCATTTGAGTTTTATACCCAAGTGTTTGAGGTAAAAGCTCGGCATTTGATGGTAAAACTGACAACGTTTAGGGTAAAAGCTCAAACATTTAGGGTAAAAACTCAAGTGTTGGAGGTTTTACTGACAACATTTGAGGTCAAAGCTCAAAACTCCGAGCTTTGACCTCAAAATTCCGAGCTTTTACTGACAATTTGTCATATACAACCTTCTGTAGCGTAGGCTTTAGCCTGCGTGTGGATAATACAACCTTCTGTAGCGTAGTTTAGCCTGCGTGTGAGTAGTACGCAGGCTAAAGCCTACGCTACAGTCATTTAAATCGCCTTATTTTATTTAATAATTGTTTCTAAAAGACTTTTTGTTTAAGGTAAAACAGCAAAGTTTTATTTGCAACCACCCACAACTGCACCTGTTTGAA
>JAYTNK010000054.1:0-2659 GCA_043748375.1 Cytophagales bacterium | reverse complement strand
AGTACACGCACACCTGAAAATAGGTCAAGTCTGCGTTCGGGTTCAAACGATACTACCATAAAAAAAATAACCACCATACCAACTGATACCTTTGTAAAGAAGATGCTAAAGGATACTATTCCTCCTATATCAAAACAAATATACAAAGGCGCAGCATTTTTCCCTTACATCTTGTACACGATAGTTTTTGAAGATACTAATGAAGATGGGCGTTTAGACGAAAATGATAATAATGACCTGTATATTTCTGATATAAATGGTAAAAACCTTAAAAAAATAGGCAAGGATATCAAAGTATTAACCTATAAGTTTTGGCGTAATGAGCCTAAATTTTACATCACCTATACAGATAGAAACGATACAACGTTGCAAAAGCCTAAAAAATTTGGTTTTTATGACATATTAACCGATACATTTACCCCTTTGACAAATACACATGATGCCTTGCAAAAAGTAGAACAAATACTTGAGCAATAAATTTTATTTTTGAAATATTTGCAACCTAAAACAGTCCTTGCCTGCCTAAATGGATAGGCAAGGCAAAACTATCTAAATATGGCAGTACAACTTTTTTACTTTTTAAGCGCGCTTGCTACCTTCAGTGCCTTGATGGTAGTCTTTTCACGTAACCCTGTTTACAGCGTTTTGTATCTTATACTCATGTTTTTCTGTCTTACGGGGCATTACATTCTGCTTAATGCGCAATTTTTGGCGATAGTGAATATTATTGTATATGCGGGAGCTATCATGGTGCTTTTCCTATTTGTCATTATGTTTTTAAATCTTCGAAAAGATACAGAGCCAAAACAACCTCCTATATTAAAGTTTATTGCTGTATTGTCTGGCGGACTTTTGATGGTTATTATGGTGGCTGTGTTAAGTAAGGTTGAAACATTAAGTGCGACAACTAAAAACTTTGATTCGCAGATAGGCATGGTTGAAAACTTAGGCAAGGTGCTTTATACAGAGTATTTATTGCCTTTCGAACTTGCTTCTATACTTTTTCTCGCCGCAATGGTTGGAGCAGTTATGCTCGGTAAACGAGAAACAGGAGAAAGACATTTTTAATTTACTAATTTAAAAAAATAAAAAAAATATGCCTGACGTAATTGCCCAAATTCCGCTTAATCATTACCTTTTCTTTGCCACTATTTTATTCTGCATAGGCGTAATAGGCGTGCTTACGCGCCGCAACGCACTGATTGTGTTCATGTGTGTAGAGATTATGCTCAATGCCGTAAATATATTATTTATTGCGTTCTCTTCGTATAAATCTGACCCAGCAGGACAGGTTTTTGTGTTTTTTATTATGGCAGTAGCCGCCGCAGAAGTGGCTGTTGGGTTGGCTATTATTGTGATGATTTACCGCAATATACGGTCTATTGATATCAATACGTTGAACAACTTAAAATGGTAAAATATGGACTTTTTGATAGGTTTATTATTAATTTCTGCCTCTGTACTACTGTTTATCACATGGAAACTTTTGCTTTATTTTACCACCGCAAAGCGCGCAGTTTTTTTGCAAACATTAGGCAACGCTTTAGTACTTTCGCTCTTTGAATATGCCATCAGCATGGGCATATTGATGTCTAATAAATTTGTGAACCGTTTTAGTTTTGCGTTGATATTATTTTCTTTGGCTATTTTTATACCTTTCTTTTTATTTCTTATACTTTCTAGTTTTAAAGAGCCTAAAGAACTTTCTAATAAATTTTATGAATATGTTTTTGCATGTAATGTCTTATTGAGTGTTTTCATTGGGCTTATCTATGTGTATATTTTGCCAAGCTCGTGGGATATTATAAAAATCCTTAATATCAAAATTATATGACACTATCATGCAATATTATTCTAATATTTTCAGGTTTTTTAAATCAAAGATTCTTATTAAAATAAATCAATCCATGTATCCTAAGACTTATGGCTACTCAAATAAATAATTTAAAGTTAGATTTGATTGCGTGGATTACACAAATCAAACAATTAGATACACTCAAACAAATTTTCGACTTAAAAGCAAGTATGGAAGTAAAACCTATGCTTCCTACTGAACCCTTTTCTAAACCTAAAACGCGACATACCTACCAAGATATTAGAGAGATTGCCGATAAATTTCCTAAAGATAAAAAATGGACTTATACAGAAGCATTGCATGTTTTTCCTGCAAATCTGAAAGTAAAAGTAGAAATCTTAAACAATAAACTTATCATCATGGCATCACTTTCTTATATTCATCAGAAAATTTCTAACAAATTATCCAACAAAATGACAAATTTTGTGGAAGAAAATAACTTGGGCGAAATACTTTGTGCTCCTATGGATACTAAATTCGATGAGGACAATGTAGAACAGCCTGATATTATGTTTATAGCCATTACACGCTTTGATATTATAGAGGACAATATAATAGCAGGTGCGCCTGATTTGATAGTTGAGATTATCTCGCCTGCCAATAAAAAACAAGAAAGAGAGGAAAAACACGCGCTTTACGAACGCACAGGGGTAAAAGAATATTGGACTATCCATCCCAAAAAACGCCATGTAAAAGTAGAAACGTTAGAAAACGAGAAGTTTCAAGTATTCAGCGAAGGCAAAAAAGAAGGAACAATACAATCCAAACTATTAAATGGTTTTGAAATTAAAATAGAAGACTTAA
>JAYTNK010000053.1:0-6505 GCA_043748375.1 Cytophagales bacterium | reverse complement strand
AAAGGTACGGTAGGCTATTATGCCGTTACAAAGAAAGACTGCGTAAAGGTAGCACTTACTTGTTCAGAAAGGGTTGCATTTCATTATTATACCTTTCCTACCGAGCAGGCAAGGTTGTATGTAAATTTTCAACACGGCTTGAGATTTTTAACGGATAGTTTGGTATTAGAAAGTGATGTACAAATAGAAAATAACCAAACTATTTCAGGATATTGTCATACAAAAAATTGGGTAGAAAGAAAGTATTTTTTTGTGCTTCAATTTGATACACCTTTTACCCAAAAAGAAGAATTACCCAAAGGCAAGAAAGACAAAGCACCACAGTACAACTTTTCGTTTATGGTAGGCAAGTCCAAAACCTTGCAAGTTAAAATCGCGCTTTCTACTGTAAGCGTGGAAGGAGCAAAAAACAATTTGCAAGCTGAAATCCCGCATTGGAATTTTAAGAAAGTCAAAAAAAATGCAGAAAAAAATTGGAACAATTACCTTAATAGAATCAATATAGAAATCTCGTATAATTGGAAGCCTCAAAAAAGCACACCTACTAAAGAAAAGCTAAAATTTTATACCGCTTTATATCATTTGCTTTTGCAACCTTCCAATATTGCAGACGTTGATGGTAAATACAGAGGGGCAGATGATAAAATTGCTCAAGCACCTAACAAAGCCTATTATTCCACTTTGTCTATTTGGGACATTTACAGAGGTGCATTTCCACTTTTGCAAATCCTTGTGCCTGAACGCATTGACGATATTGTCAATACGATGCTTCTACACCACAAAGCAAACAAGTTCTTGCCTATTTGGACAGCGTGGGGACAAGATAATTACTGTATGATTGGCAATCACGCAATTCCAATGTTGCTTTCTGCCTATCAAAATGGCTTTCGGGGTTTTGATGCAAAGGAAGCCTTACAAGCTATGGTAGAAACTTCTACCCGAAGCCACATCAATTCAGATTGGGAACTTTACAACCAATATGGTTATTATCCTTTTGATAAATTAGATAATGAAGCTGTTTCGCGTACATTAGAAAGTGGTTATGATGACTGGTGCGTAGCTAAGATGGCAGAACTTTTAGGAGAAACTGCCACCGCGCAAACTTTTTACAAAAGAGCTAATTATTACAAAGCCCTTTTTGATACAGAAACAAAGCTATTTCGTGGAAAAGATACCAAAGGAAATTGGCGCACTCCCTTTGAACCACTTAAAGCGACCTCGCCTATGAACAATCCAGGAGATTATACAGAAGCTAATGCTTGGCAATATTTTTGGACACCCGCCCAACACGATATACAAGGTATGACAGCACTTTTGGGAGGCAAGGACAAATTTACAAAACAACTGAATGATTTTTTTACCCTCAAAGCCCTTAATCCTGACAAACATTTAGGGCAAGAGGCTATGATAGGGCAATACGCACACGGCAACGAACCCAGCCACCACATAGCATATCTATATGCTTACTCCAACGAACCCAAAAAAGGGCAAGATATTATCAATGAGATTGTAAAGAATTTCCACAAAGCCACACCTGATGGTATGATAGGCAATGACGATTGTGGGCAAATGTCGGCTTGGTATATCCTCACCTGCTTGGGCTTTTATCCTGTCAATCCTGCTACCAATGAATTTGTATTAGGTGTGCCTCAACTAAAAAGTGCTACTATAACCCTGCCCGCAGGCAAGAAATTTGTGATGCAAACAGAAGGTGGCTATGCAGGTTATAGAAAAAAGACTATACTGAATGGAATCACTATAGAAAAACCTTTCATTACCTACCAGCAAATTATGCAAGGTGGAAAATTGGTATTTGAATTGGGAAGATAAGTAAAATAATCACTTTTAAAAATCATAGCAATATGTTTACTTTAGACCCTACGCGGGAACAACTCAAAACATTTCTAACACAATACCCTGATAATCAACCTGTGTGTATGATTAACCTTATTAAGTTTAAGGCAAAAGTAGAAGGTACAGACCTCACAGGAGCAGCACAATACTAAATCTACGGAGAACAAGCCCAGCCCTTTTTTGAAAAGGTGGGAGGCAAGATTGTTTGGAGAGGAACTCCAACATTATACTTGATTGGTGATGAATCAGATACGCATTGGGATTTGGTATTGATAGCGTGGTATCCTCATAAGTATGCTTTTTATGAAATGGTCAAAATGGAAGGCTACCCCGCAGCGTTGCGCACCAAAGCTTTGGCGGATTCCAAATTAATCCCTACGTTGCCTTTGGATAATAGGCGTTTTTAGGTTGCAGTGAAAGTACTATAAAGTAAATCTATATTTATGAAAACAAGCATTTTAGTAAAAATGCTGTTTTTTGGGGTACATCCACTTTTGCCCAAACAAACAATAACGCATTTTTACACTATTTTTGCGAGTGAGCCCATTTGTTAGTAAATAGTTAAAAACGAGTAGGCACTGTAATTTAAACGCGCTTGTGCATACTTATTGGGCTAACAATCATAATTTATGAAACCCTTTATATTATTTACGCTATTTTGTTTAGCGAGTGCTTGGAACAGCTTTGCACAATTATCTTTGCCCACAAGTGGCGACAACCAAAAGGCAAAAGTAACCCAGCAAATAGGCTTGGTTACGGTTACAATAGCCTACTCAAGTCCCAATGTAATCTCTGAAGGTCGCGACCGCACAGGCAAAATATGGGGCGAATTAGTTCATTATGGCTTTATCGATTTGGGGTTTGGCTCAAGCAAAGCTGCGCCTTGGCGTGCAGGGGCGAACGAAAATACAACTTTTGAAGTATCACATGAAGTGATGATTGAAGGCAAAACTTTGCCTGCAGGCAAGTACGGTTTGTTTATAGCTACTGAAAAAGATAAGCCTTGGACAATCATGTTTAGTAAAAACAGCAGTTCTTGGGGAAGTTATTATTATTCGCCTGATGAAGATGCGCTAAGGGTAGAAATAATGCCTCAAACAAACGAATTTCGCCAATGGCTAACGTATGAATTTACGGAACGTAAGGCAGATGCAGCAACTGTAGCGATGATGTGGGAAAAATTAAAATTGCCTATCAAAATAACAGTTCCCAAAACCAATGAGTATTATGTAAAAACGTTGCGTGATGAATTACGTAGTGCGATGGCATCGAGCGAAAACTATGCGGCTGCCGCTCGGTTTTGTGCTGAAAACAAAATAAATCTTGAGGAGGCTCTCGTTTGGGCTGATATAAGCGTGAGTGGAGCTAATATTGGACAAAAAAGCTATGCTACTCTTGCTGCCAAAGCACAAGTATTAACCGCATTGGATAAAAAAGAGGAAGCAGGCAAGCTTATGAAAGAAGCGGTGATGCACCCTACCGCAAGTGCTACGGATGTTCATCAACATGGCAGGCGTTTACTAGGCGCAGGCAAGAAGGAAGAAGCACTTGAAATATTCAAATTTAATGCGGAAAAGAATAAAACGGATTGGGTAGTAAACGTGGGTTTGACGCGCGGTTATTCGGCTGTAGGCAATTATAAAAAAGCATTAGAAGTGGCTCAAATAGCACTCAAAAATGCGCCTGATGATTTAAACAAAAAAAGCTTGACTAATATGATAGAATTATTGAAACAAGGCAAAGATGTAAACGCAAAATAGTCATAAAGTATCGGCAGTCGTTCAATTACACAATCCTGATACCTAAAAAATAAACGGTTCTCTGATAATTTTTGCGGAGAGAAAAAAAACGTTTATTTTTTCATGCTGAATGCAGTGAAGCATCTTGTTGTTAGTCAACGATTTGTGAACGAAAAATAACAAAACGCTACGCAATTTAGTATTTCAACAAAAATTGTCAGACAACCTAAAAGGTTGTCTGACAATTTTTGTTGAAAGAAAAAACATCATTCTGTATTTTTCTAAGTAATATACTATTTTCTTAAATTAAGCCTTTTTCATTGTAACAAACCTGTTATATGTTAATAGAACAGGGCTTTTGTATCTTTTAAGTGGGAAATGACTACTTTTGTGTATTCGTTTTTTTCAAATACTAGAAGGTGAATTACTAATCTATGTTAGCTATTTCTATCCATGTGTGTGAAGCATCATCTTCAAAATATCACGACATTAAAATCTTGCATTTATCCCATTGTTAGGCATTTTTGAGCAAAAATATAAGCTATATTACGGAGGCAATGTAAAATAAAAAATATAATACATTGATTATCAATTATTTATATTGATTGTTTTTAGCATAGATTAGATATTCAGCTTCAACGATTGAAAATAGTAGTTTATTTTCATACAAAGGCACTAAATATTTCACTACTTTTGCGAGATGAAAACAAGATTTCCCTTTGCAAGCTTTGTTTGCTTTTTGGTTGGTATGCACAATAGTTTTGCGCAAACCGATTATCGAAGCGTAGATATTTTTGTGGAAAATTTGGAGATACGAACTAAAAAAGCAGAGAAAATAGCTAAAATACTTACTGCTCCATTCGAGGGCAATGACAGTTTAAAAGCAAGAGCCATATTCAAATGGATTAGCCAAACGATAGATTATGATGTAAAAGAGTTTAACCGCAGAAAGTTCTCAAATAAACTCAAGCTTAGAAAACAAAGTATAAAAGCAGTCTTGAAGCGTAAAAAAGCCGTTTGCGCTGGGTATGCAAATTTATTTGAAGCAATAGCCAAAAAAAGTGGGCTTGAGGTTGTTACTATTATAGGTATTGCCAAATCAGATATTGGAGAAATTGGAGACGTACGACTGAAAAGCAACCATGCTTGGAATGCTGTGAAAATAGATGGTATTTGGCGTTTGATTGATGTTACTTGGGGAAGCGGAGGCGTGAATAAAAAAGATCAATATGTGCGTGAAATGAAAGATTATTATTTTTTTTCTAATCCCGCTCAATTTGTTGTAAATCACTTTCCTGACAAAGTGGAGTGGCAACTATTGCATGAACCCATTTTGCGTGGTGCATTTATTCATTTTCCGATACCTCATGATGCTTTTTTTCGCCAAAACTTTACATTTATGGGCAATACGCGATACGGCTTTTTGCAAGTTAGCGAAGACAAAGAATACACACTTGATTTTCAAAATAACTTGAAAGCAAAAAAATATGATGTTTTGACACTACTAATCCAAGAAGTAAGAGAAAAAGTTTGGCAAGAATATGGATGGAAAATGGAAATTGTAAGAAAAGAAACATGGTTAGACCATTATCTTCAAGAAGAAGGTGAAAAATATAGTTTGTATTGTGAATTTACAAAAGTAGGCAAGTATGAAATGCACTTGTATCTAAATCGTGAACCTTTGCTTTCTTATTGGCTGAAAGTCCACAAACTCGTAGCACCTGGGCGCTTAGACAAATAAAACACCATGCACTTTACCAAAGGCAATCTTTTAGAAGTCTAGTTTGTTGAAGTATGTATGACTATTTGTAAATCAGTATGTTAGTTGAAATGCTGGACTTCAACTTGATGGTCTGCAAGTTTGTGGCTTGCCTATTGTGATAGCAACAGTATGCTGATTTAGTGTAACGAGCAGAAATGCTATCGCATTTGGGTGGTTACAAACTACCAAAGCCTTTTCGTTTCAGTTGCAAACTAAAACAAACAAACTTAAACGAACTGGGTTTACTGCACCGCAATCTCATTGCTCAAAGTCAAAGTAAGGGGATTTGCAGTTCAGACAAAGTAGGCACACCCAGCGCGTTTTCTACCTCTATCAAATTGCTTTGTTTGTTGCGTATTCGTGGAAGAGGCAAAAGGCAGACACCTTTTTATATTATCGTTTATAGTATTATCCATGACGCTATTCTCTATTTTGACAACAACAAAAACGACTTGCCTACCCTACCCTACTCGATGGACATAAGCACTGCAAAATCGCATATAAGGCTATTGTTGTCTTTTTTTGACAACAATAAACGAATGCTTTTGCGTGATACCAACAACAAAAAAGAAGATTATATCAACGCATCAATTTTTATGTAAAGGCGTAAATTCTTGCCTGCCCCCAAACGAGTAAGGATAGTCATCAAGCAATCCATTTTGCCCAAGGGGCAAACAAAATTGGTAGGGATAATGCCTGTGCGAATAGCTTTTTGTGCGTCTTTTTCAATCGTGCATACACCTCCTTGATGATAATTAAACTCAAAAATATCAATAACGCGCTCTTGATTGACAAAATACTCAAATAATTCTACTGCCCAAAATTCGTTTTGATTTGGTTTTTCCTTGCCTTCTACGAATTTCCCATAAAAGCGCAATGTTTCAGGCGATTGCCTACTTAATCGCTCCAAGACATAACTTTTTACAAGCGCATTTTGGTCTTCATTAGCTAATTCGTCCCACCAAGTTTGCACTTCGCTTTTTTGTGTATTGGGAATGTAGGCACTAATTTTTGTAGGGATTTTTTGCTTCATACCTCAATACTTTTTTTGTTTTCTTGCATAAAATCTTGTAACGATAGCTTTTTCTGGGTATAAAAGTAAACGTATTTTGTTATTCACAAAAGTATGGTAACTTTGTAAGCAAAAAAC
>JAYTNK010000052.1:0-19625 GCA_043748375.1 Cytophagales bacterium | reverse complement strand
TAGTGAAGCATCTCGTTGTTGAATGACGATTTGTGAACGAAAAACGAGATTTTTCGCTTCGCTCAAAATGACAAACTTCTCTTTTCACTTAAAAAAATATAGAAGGTAAAAATTTGTTAATTGTTGTATTATAATCCACGAAAAAGCTGTCTGTTGTTGGTACTCGAATTTTCCGAAACACCAACGGCAGAAAATACAACTCACTATATTTTGAATAGAGGAGGAAGACCTATCGTAACAGGCAGCAGTGGAGACGGTAGTATTCCTTCTCCACATTCTTTAGGGGCAAGGTCGGGTGATGAAATGTTCATTCGGGTGGAAAGTGTGTGGTTCACTATAGGCGGGGGATGTCCGAAAAATGTGAAGTTACCGCCTATTTCAAGTTTTACTTTTACCATAAAATAAGCAAAAAAAATATATATATTTCTAACTTTGACCCCTCAATTTCGTTTAGCGAACAAACATATTATTCAAACGCTTAGAGGGCGAGACCAATAGCTACTATTATTGCCCCTATAACGGCTATAAAAAGAGGACTACCTGCAACTGCAGCTCTTTTGTCCCTTCTATGTTCTTTAAAAAACTTCTTTTTAACAATTTCATTGCCTTTTGCTAGTTGTAATTTTACTAAAAGTTGTTTTTCAGTCTGGTTTATTGAAAAGAAAATATCATGTTGATTATCAGGCAAATCTTCCGCGAGTTTGAAGAAAAATTCAGGTTTTTGTTCGGCTATCTCATGTACCGCTTTGATATAATAAAGCCACATTTCAGTTTTCATTTCGCTATTTATTTTTACATTTCCAACTGTGGATAGTTTCGATAAACTATCTTTTAAAGTTTCATAAGAAGCTGTTGAGGCATTTTGCGCAATAAAATTTCTGATGTGCTCGTATTTTGCAAGATTTTTAAGAATGCTGTCTTGCATAAACTTTATTCTCTTATCTGCAGGTGGCTTGAAATCCAAATAGTGTGCATATTGATTTGGTATAGTATTCCAAGAAGAGTAGGTATTGTAATAGCTATGTCGATTACGTGGATATGCTTTATTTATTATTTCACTCATCTTGGAATATTCGGCGGTATAGTAACCACTATTGAGGGCATAATAGATATTTTGGGTGTTCTTGGTGGTATCCAAGCGTACTTTTTTCTTGCCTGTGTAGGCAAGATACCAAACATTTCCTTCTTGAGCAAGGGTATATGACTTGTCTGCAAAATTATGCCCAGCATTTCTTACAAGTATATTCGTACATCGTAGGATTTTTCTTTTGATAGCGATATGTTTGTTATAATCCACAGTCCAGTTATATACATGTGCTGTATCATAGCTCAGACGCACACAAAATTTGCCTTTCGCTTCAAGAAATACTTCTTGAGTTTGCCCTAATAAAATATTGCTTGTGAACAAGCAGGCAAGGGTAATAATAATTGATTTCATAGTTTAATAAACATATATATTTTCCTCGCAAGATTAGCAAAAACCGCGCAAAAATCCAAACATTTCTCTATCTTTGCCCCTCAAAATCGCTTAGCAACCAAGCATATTACTCAAACGCTTAGCAATCAAGGGCTTTAAAAGTTTTGCGGAACACGCTTTGATCACTTTTTGCCCTTGCCTGTAAACCCAAAACTTATGGATATGACAAGAGAAGAAGTCAAAGCCTACTTTGTAGAGAATGAGTCTGAAGGCTGGCTACGTTTGGTCGATTTACTTTATGATAAGTTGCCCCTTGAAATAGAAATTACAGAGGTTTTCCAAAAATGGGGGCATTTTGAAGTGCGCTATAAAGGCGAAAATAAATCCTTCGAAAAATATTTGTATGTGCTTGAAAGAGTGAGCAAACGTATGTGCGAGAGATGCGGAAAATTAGCTGTTGAAACTATTGCTGGCTCTTTAGTAGAAACACTTTGCAAAGAACACTTTGAACAAGCGATTGTAGGCAAAAAGGCAAATGAATATTATCCAGAAGTGTATCCTGATTTATAACAACAACCCAAAACGGTGGTGTTATATTTGTAATGTTTTGTATTTTGCATTTTTCCATAGGATAGGGGTTGCAACCCCGTTGATTTAAGTGTTCTTTTATGTGCGTTCAAGTTTGAAGACTTGAACGCAAGGTTTTGGGGTCTGCGACCTCATGCCGTAGGCAAACAAACCACCCTAAAACCGCTACAAAATTACCTCTTTTTTAGCACCAAACAAAATAGCTTGCCTACCCAAGTCAGTGCTGTTATTACCACAGTAGGCAAGTTTTCAATTTACAAAGCCCAAAAATCTAAGTTAAAAACTTAAATTAACATAGCTTATGCCATATTAAAATATAATATTGTTTAATTATTTTCTTCTTTATAATTTATAAATATAACACTATACCTAAAAAATATCTATCAAACTATTTCATACTAAGGCATATTTAGTTGGTACTAAGCTATATTTGGTTAGTACTAAGGCATATTTGATTGGTACTAAGGCATATTTGGTTAGTACTAAGGCATATTTGATTGGTACTAAGGCATATTTGGTTGGTACTAAGGCATATTTGGTTGGTACTAAGGCATATTTGGTTAGTACTAAGGCATATTTGAAAATAAAAGCCCCTCATAGCGTTTTGCAGTACGTCTTTAGAAATTGGTAGGCAAGTATATCACAAAGGTTGTACCTTCTTTGAGTACGCTTTGGGCTTTCACAGTGCCTTTATGCGCTTCTATCATAAGTTTTACGTAACTCAATCCCAATCCAAAGCCTTTTACATCATGCACATCTCCTGTGGGAACACGGTAAAACTTATCAAAAATCCTCCGCTTCATATCAGGCGCAATGCCAATGCCTTTGTCGGCTACGGCTATTTCTACGCCGTTCCGTTTAGCGACTGTGCTGATGGTAATTTCTGGGTTCTCTTTTGAATATTTCAGGGCATTGTCCACCAAATTATAGATAATATTGGTAAGGTGTAGTTTGTCGGCACGCAATGCGATGGGCGTTTCATCAAGCTTGAGGGTAAGCGTGGCGTTTACTTTGCGTAAAAGGGCTTCCATATTTGCCATCACCTTCTCTATCAGTTTGTGCAAATCTAAGACCTCAAAATTTAGCTTTAAGTCTTCTTTTTCGAGTGTTGCCATTTGCAATACGCGCTCTACTTGGTTTTTGAGGCGTTTTGTTTCGTCTTGAATGATAGTGGCATAATTCAATAATCGCTCAGGTTTTTCAATAATATTGGGCTTCATCAATACCTCGCTGGAGATGGCGATAGTCGCAATGGGTGTTTTGAACTCATGCGTCATGTTGTTTATGAAGTCGCGTTGAATTTCCGAAAGGCGTTTTTGTTTCAGGATAGCAAACAACGTATAAGCAAAAAATATAACCACTATCAACAAGACGATAGAGGAGAAAATCCAAATATCCATGTTGCCCAACATATACGATTGTAGGGAGGGGAATTGTATGATAAAGAAGTAGTTGTCTTTTGTAAATTCGGGCATTACCTCTGGCATAGGCACGACAGTAGTGTCGTTTAGCTGTTGTTGCTTGTCTTGTGGCTTCTCATTGAAGTGGACATCGTTGCCATAAATAATTTTTTCGGTAACACAATCGTAAATCCAATACCTAAAATCGGCATAGACGCGTCTGTATTTCAGTTCATCGCGCAAGTGGAGTTCTAATTTTTTGGAGTCAATAATATCATTTACCATCACGCGGTATGAGTTAGACGTGATTTGATTAACAGGATTGACAAGCGTCGAGGGATTGTTGTTTAGAATCAAAATCCGCTCTGCCACACTGCTCAGGGCGATATGGATACGTTGGTCTAAGTCGGTTTGTTGAAAATGAAATGCCTTGTAAAACCAAAAAGTTTGAGTAAATACGATGCCTATCAATGAAATGGTAGCCAATATGATGATAAAGCGAATTGTGCTGCGTTTCATGGGTGTGTACGTTTGGGCATTTGTCAAACATCTTGCCTACCCAACTTAATTGGGCAGGCGAGGGCAGGGCAGGCGAGGTGCTTTTAATTAGTTGTACCTTCTTGCAGTTTTTCGGCATTAGCCGCGAGGCGTAACTCTTCGACAAAGTCGTCGATGCTACCATCCATAACGGCAGGCAAGTTGTGCATTGTATAGCCTATTCGATGGTCAGTTACGCGGCTTTGCGGGTAATTGTAAGTACGGATTTTATCGGAGCGGTCGCCGCCACCTATCATGGTTTTGCGTTGCGCGCCTACTTCGGCTTGTTGTTTCTGGTATTCAATTTCGTACACGCGTGAACGCAATACTTTGAACGCCTTTTCTTTATTTTTCATTTGCGACTTCTCATCTTGGCACGACACGACCAGTCCTGACGGAATGTGCGTTAAACGTACTGCTGAGTAAGTGGTATTAACCGATTGCCCACCAGGACCTGACGAGCAGAAAGTATCAATCCGCACATCACTTGGGTTTATGACTACCTCAAGCTCTTCCATTTCGGGCAATACCGCCACACTCGCTACAGAGGTGTGAATACGTCCTTGCGTTTCGGTAGCGGGTACGCGTTGTACGCGGTGAACGCCCGATTCGAACTTCATCATGGCATACACGTCCTCGCCTGCCATCGAAGCAACTACTTCTTTGAAGCCGCCCGAAGTGCCGTCCATAAAGTCAATAAGCTCCATTTTCCAGCCTTTCTTTTCTGCAAAACGCTGATACATACGAAACAAATCGCCTGCAAAGATAGAGGCTTCATCACCTCCTGCCCCTGCTCGAATTTCAAGAATAACGTTTTTGCTATCGTTCGGGTCTTTGGGTATCAACAGTCCTTTCAAGATATCCTCTTGCGTTTCTTGTAGCGGATAGAGTGTATCAAGCTCTTGTTTTGCCATATCTCGAAACTCAGGGTCTTTCTCGGTGTCTAAGATTTCTTTGCTGGATTTGACATTGGCTAATATATTTTCATAAATCTTGTATTGCTCATCTATTTTTTGGAGTTCTTTGTACTCCTTCATTAGTTTCGAATAGCGAAGCATATCCGACATAATATCGGGTTCTAAAACTTGGTGGTTGACCTCTACAAACCGTAGTCGAATGGCATCTAATTTATCAATCATAGCGCAAAGATAGGCATTTTTTTTAGGTATTGAATATTTTTTTGTAGATGGGGCTTCGGTAAGCAAATTGTAGATACAAAACAGGATACAGCAAGTAATCCAATAACCAGAAAGGGCTTTTGTAAGTAATGTCATCTATAATTTGGCTACCATTCGCCTGCGGTAAGATTTGGTGTTTGTGCGTCCATTTTCGCAAAAAGAAAGGCAGTTGCTTGCCTACATCTATAAAATAGATACCTGTTTCTGAGCTTTCTTGCGCTATAATATGGCTTTCCCAAGTATTGCGAAAGAAAATAAAATTCAATTCTAAACTTACTACATCGCCTACTGCACAGCCATCAAATCGCTGTAATTTTACAGGCGGAAACGGGGGCGCGAGGCGCAAAAATAAGTCTTTTGTAAAGCCTGCAAAGACTTGAGCAGGTGCTTGTTTTACAGTTGTTTTAAGAATAAGGTGCATTTATTTGGCTTTAGGTGCAGGAGTAAAAAACACTTTTTTCTTGGTGATACCTTCAAATAACGCCCTGAGCATTGCCTCGCCACTCGTACGCGTTTGTTGTAAAATACCCGATTCAATGGCAGTGGTGCGCATTTTAGCTTCAGCACTTTTGTAGGCTTCGTCTATAACGGTAGCGGCATCAGTAAAGCCATACGCGCTATCATAAATGTGGGACTCATTTTGATTGATTTTGTAGTAACAAAGTTCGGCTTCGGGTAGGCGAATGTAGATACTGTCTTTGCGCGAGTCGTCTATGTCTGTTTTTTTGATTTTTTTCAAATCCAAACAACCAACAGCTTCGCCACTTACTATCAAAACTACTTTCGAGTTGCGCACCCACGTTTTATATTCTTTGGTGTATTCCACCACATCTTTGAACTTGAATTTTACCAATTCGAGTTTGCCAAGCTGTTCCACTTTTTCCAAAACGAGCGTGTGCGACTCAATGTTTCGCAAAGGCTTGCCTATTTCAAAGGGATTAAAATAAGACATTTGCCACACAAAATAGCCTGCTACAATAACAAAAAAGGCAAGAATGCCAAGCGTAAGGGTTCGCATAAAATTTAACGGTTTATTGAGCGCAAATGTAGCTAAAAAAAACCTTTATACAAATACCTATCGTTAAAGCGTTTTGTTTTTATACCCTTACATAATATAGCATGAAGACTGCTTTTTTACTCATTGCGTGCTTGTTACCGCTTGCCTGCCTTGCGCAACAAATCCCCGAAAACCCAAACAAAACAGATAAGAAGGGCAAACGACAAGGGAAATGGACGCTCACTTATAATGCCGACTGGCAACCTACCAAAGCGAAAGATAGCATTGTCTATTATCGCCTGCTTACCTACCAAGCCGACAAGCCACAAGGTTTGACTACAGATTATTATGCTTCAGGCAAAAAACAATGGGAGGCAAGATTAACAGCCGACCGCCCTAAAGAAATCATAGATGGCAAAGCCATTTGGTATCATGAAAATGGCGCAGTGAGTTCTTCCATAACTTTTGCGCAAGGATTGAGAGAAGGGGAAGAGCTTGCCTACTACCCAAACGGGCAGAAACTAAGTGAAGCACACTATAAAAATGATTCTATTATAAATAAAAAAACGTATTATAATGAGGCAGGCGAGGTAAATAATGTGGAGTATTACGCAAATAATGAAAAACTATCTTTGCAAAAAGTATGGAACAAAGCTATTGCCTTTTATAACAATGCAAAGTATCAAGAAGCAGAGGTTATATTAAGTGATATTTATGTGGCTTTTAAAAACGAGAAAGAAATCAATACAGAATATTTAGTTTATACGCTGCAACACTTATGGAGCGCGCAACACGCACAAGGAAAAAATAAAGAAGCGCTCAAAAACATCTCTGAAATGTGTGTTTTGCGTGATGCACAAAAAGTACCCAAAGATTCGACCTATAGAGATTGGCTCATGGAAATAGCCAAATGCTATAAAGCCACTGAAAATTTAGCCCAAGTAGAAGCTCCTTTGCTAAAAATTATTCAAATACAAACCGAAATAACAGGTAAAGACCACGAAAAAACACTTGCCTACCAACGCACACTCGGCGATTATTACCGCTATCAAGAACGATACAATGACGCAGAAAAAGTATATACTGAAAATATAAATAGCATCAAAAAAATGTATCCAGCCGAAACAAGTAAATATAGCTACGAATTGGCGGCTTTAGGAAGTGTATGCGAATATAAACAAAATTATGAAAAAGCTGAAAAGCTATACAAAGAAGCCTTGAAAAATTACGAGGACGTAAAAGACACTACAGCGCAAGCAGTTTATGTCCTTAAAAAACTCATGAGTTTGTATCAAGCACAAAATAAAAATAAAGAAGCGTTGCCTTTAGCGCAAGCGTTGGTGGCATTGCAAAAAATACGCAAAGGCTCCACGCATGCAGATTATAGCGAGGCTATAGGAGAGCTTATCCAAACACAAAAAGAGCTTGAGTTATTCGCAGAAGCTGAAATTTTAATAGAAGAAAGATTGCGAATAGAAGAAGCCAACGGAGGACTAAACACTACTACCTCTGCCCATATTATTTTTACACATGCTTTGCTATTAATCGAAAATAAACAAAACCAAAAAGCAGAAGCAAAATTCTTGGAGTCCTTAGCTCTTTTAAAAAAAATAGGCTTTGAAAAAAGCGAATATAACAAAGAAAAACAGGCAGAAGTATTGGCTTACTTAGGCGAGTTTTATACGTTACAAAATGATGTGCTAAAAGCTGATGCTGTATTTGTAGAAGCCCAAGATATGATAAAAAAAATAGTAAATAAAGACCAACTTACAATAGCACAAATTTATCAAAAAATAGGCGTGTTTTGCATAAGAAATGCTAATTATGTAGAAGCAGAAGACGCTTTCAAAGAAAGTGAACGTATCAATAAAAAACTATTCGGTGAACAACATCATAACTATATGATAGCTTTATCAAATCTTTGTTTGGTATATAATTACACAAAAAGAACACAACTTGCGATTGATAAATTAGAAGCTTTGGCACAAAGTATTGTAGAAAAAAATGGAAAGGATAATCATAGTTATATAACTGTAATGAACACCTTGATGATATCTTATGACATTTTAAAAAAACACGAAACAGCTATCAAAATTAGAAACGAAATTGTAGCTTTTTATTTAAAAAATTATGGTGATATGAGTAGTAATTATCAGTTGCAATTAGCTAAATTGGTAATGAATCAAGTATCGGCTAAAAAGCTACAAGAAGCACAAGAAAATTTGGATAAATTACAACTATTAGCCGATAAAAAAGGCATCAAAACAATAGATAAATTTTATTATGAAGATATTTTATCCCTCAAAATTTTATTAGCCAATTATCAAAGTAATTATGCAAAAGCTATAGAATATGCGAAAGAGGCACACGCTATAGGCAAGTTTTTGGGACAACCTAAAAGTGGGGTTATTCAGCTTTCGCTTAATTCATTTATGGCAGGCAAGCCACAAGATGCCACTCGATATAGCAAAATGTATATCGACTTAGTATTGGAAGATGTACGCAAAGTATTCCCTTATTTATCTGAAAATCAAAGAGTTGGGTTTTATAGTAGCGAGATGCAATATCACTTAGATATGTATTATTATTTTGCACTTGCCGAACCACTTAATTTATCAACAGATTCGATAAAAAGGGATATAAATAAAGGCGCATTTAATAAAATACACTATATCAAACACCCCAATAATGCCGATATTTTTAACTATCAACTCATTACTAAAGGCTTGCTGTTTGAATCAAGTCAAAAAATGAAACAAAGCATACTCAATAGCCAAGACGAAGGTTTGATTAAGCTATTCCATGCATGGCAAAAGAAAAAAGAGGACATGAATAGGTTATTTAATGAAACAGATTCTAAAACAAAAGAAACCAATAAAAATAAAATAAATGCAGAGATAAAAGCTATTGAAAAAGAATTAGCCTTGAAGTCCAGTTTTTTCAATCAAAAAAATGAAAATAAAAATTATACTTGGCGAGATGTACAAAAAAAATTAAAAAAAGGAGAAGCTCTTGTAGAAGTATTAGCTGTAAGTGCAGGGCAAAAAATGACTACAAGTGACTATAAAACAAGTGATTTATATCTCGCTTTTGTGATTACAGCCGACACAAAAGACTACCCACTTTGTGTAAAGATAGGTGTTGGCGATACCTTAGAAGGCAAATATATCCGCAACTACCAAAACTGTATTAAAGCCCAAAGCACCGATAAATATTCCTATAAAAAATATTGGAAAATATTGGCAGATACGCTCAACGGCATACAAAAAATATATTTCGCCCCTGATGGTTTGTATCATCATGTGAATATCAACACGCTCCAAAATCCTGAAACAGGCAAGTTTGTAATAGAGGAAAAAGAAATACAATTTATCACACAAGCACGTGATTTTATTGCACTCAAAAACGAAGAAAACAACTTGCCTACCAATATCACCTTGTTTGGCTCTCCAAATTTTAACAACTTGCCTGCCGACAGCACCAAAAATACAGAAAGAACAGTATTACAACCTATTGACCGCGCCTTTGCACAACAAATAGCCCAAGATACTACCCAACGCTTTTTGCACGACAACAAGATATCCGAACTGCCTGGTACAGAAACTGAAGTGAATAATGTAGCCACTATTTTTCAGCCATATAAACTTGCTACCCAAACCTATATAGGCAATGAGGCTAATGAAGAAAACTTGAAAAATACCCGCAATCCTGCTATCTTGCATATTGCTACGCACGGTTTTTTTATGACTGAAAAACACATAGAAACTACCGTACAAGACGAAGGAGAGCAACGTAGTGGCTATAGTGGCTTTTCGGAAACAGATTTGAAAAACCCGTTGAGGCGTTGTGGATTATTGCTTGCCTACTGTAAGCAAGCATTTAGTCGGGAAAAATATACCATAAAACTACCCGAAGATGGTATTCTTACTGCAGAAGAAGCCCAAAATTTGCACTTAGACAAAACTGAATTAGTCGTACTTTCTGCGTGTGAAACAGGTTTAGGTGAGGTGAAAAATGGCGAAGGCGTATATGGATTGCAACGTGCGTTTCAAACAGCAGGCGCAAAATCTGTACTTATGTCGCTGTGGACAGTGAACGACCAAGCTACCCAAGAACTCATGACCGCCTTTTATACGCATTGGTTTAAAACTAAAAACAAGCGTGTAGCCTTCCGAAAAGCCCAGCTTGAACTCAAAGAAAAGTACCCGCAACCCTACTTTTGGGGAGCATTTATATTGGTAGGCGAGTAATAAAATAGGTGCTTTTGATGCCGTAGTTTTGAAGTTTATGCGTATTTGGTAGTTTATAAAAAAACTTGTCGCTTCAAATGAAGCGACAAGTTTTTGTTTATAAACTGTGGTTCTTAGAAAGTTATAGCGGAAGCTACCAAAATATAGGAGCAGTCATGCTGTAAGCATCTGTTTTTCAGGCTTTTGCGGGGTGCTAAAGTGTATAACAGACGCTTACAGCGTGGCTATCCCGTAATAACTTTCGAAGAACCTAAACTGTTTATTGCTTTACAACTACTTTGAAAGCTGTACCTTGTTTGGTTTTTACTTCGAGCAAATATTTGCCAGCAGGCAAGTTGTCCCAATCAAACGTTTGGCTTTCTGCTAATAATTTGGCTTGGGTTTGCCATACCGTCTTGCCTGCCATATCCAATAGGCGCAAAGTAGCCTCTTGCAAAGGTGTACCTTGACGCACTTGTAAGGTAGCCCATTTTGCGGTGGGGTTTGGATAGATAGTAAGCGCGTTGGCAAGTTGTGTATCCTCTATAGCTGTACTGAAGTCAGTTTTGAACTTCCAAGTATTCGCACCAGAGAAGCCTGCAAAGTTATTGCCTGCGATATCTTGTATAGCTCCCGCGTTTATTTCTACATAATAATCTGTATTGAACAATAAGTCGTTGGTAGGATTAATCGTAACAACTGTGCCTGCTACAGTAACAAGTCCACTTGAAGCCACGATGAAGGTTTCCACTACAGTATTATCACTGAATTTTTTGAGGACAATATTTCCTGCAGTTCCTTTTTTAACCGCTTCACTGAAAGTGATAGTCAAGTTATTCGCACCAGGGAAACTTGTGTTATTGTGCACAGGGCTAAACGTAAGCACTGTAGGCGCAATAGTTTCCACAGCAGAAGTAAAATTCCAAGTGGTATTACCCGAAATACCTGCATAGTTATTGCCTGCTATATCTTGGATAGCACCCGCGCTTACTTCGACATAATACGCTGTCAGTGAACCAAAATCATTGGGATTAATGGTTACTACCGCATTGGCAATCGTGATATTGGTACTCGTGATAGCAAGGGTTTCGACTATACTATTATCGCTTACTTTTTTGATAGTAACGCTGCCTGTTGTTCCTTTTTTCACATTTTCGCTGAAAGTCATTACGAGGTTTGTGGTAGGGATTACATTAGTAGCTTCATCTACAGGGCTCACGCTCACAAGAGTAGGCAAGATGTTATCTAAGGTAGTAAATGCCCAAGTACTTAATACCGTAAAGCCTGCGAAGTTGTTGCCTGCAATATCTTGGATAGCACCTGCGCTGATTTCTATGTAATGTCCTGTATTAGCTACAAAATCAGTCGTGGGATTAATAGTTACGACTGCACCTGCGATGCTTACTTGCGCATTGCTTACAGCTATAGTTTCTACAGCGGTGTTGTCGCTTGTTTTGCGAATCACAATATTGCCTGCCCCTTTCTTTACATTTTCGCTAAAAGTAATAACTAAATCAGTGTTAAGGGATACATTGATGCTGTTGTGTGCAGGATTGAAGCTCAAAGCTGTAGGTGGTACAGTTTCAGTATCAGTCGTAAATTTCCAAGTACTGTTGCCTGTGATGCCTGCATAATTATTGCCCGCTATGTCTTGAATCGCGCCATTGCTTACTTCTACATACACATCTGTAACGATAGGCAAGTTATTAGTAGGGTTGATAGTTACTACAGCATTGGCAATCGTAACATTGGCATTGGTAACGGGGATATCTTCTATCACACTGTTATCACTCAGTTTTTTGATAGTAATATTACCCATTGTTCCTTTCTTCACATTTTCATTCAAGGTAATGACAAGGTTGGCATCTACAGCCACTACAGTAGCATTGTTAGCAGGACTAAGCGAAACCAACGTAGGCGCAACTAAATCCGAAGTAGTCGTAAACTTCCAAGTCGTGCTACCTGTAATACCCGCATATACTACATTATTTGCATCTTTGAACGCACCACTAGCGATTTCCACATATACTTGTGTGCCTTGCGCAAGGTCTGCAGTAGGATTGATAGTGGCTACATTGCCTGCTACCGTAACATTAGCTGCTGTAACCGCTATATTTTCAATCACGCTATTATCACTTGCCTTCTTAATAACAATATTGCCCGTACCTTTCAAAACAGGGCGCGTAAAAGTTACCAATAAGTCGGCATTTGTAACTACGTTTGTGGCACTATTGGCAGGCAAGAAAGTAGTAGCCGCAAAAGGACCTGTTACTTGAAAATCATCAATCGCTACACCCGCATCTGCAAATCCTTCATCAGATTTGAATACAAATCTAAAGGCTACATTCGCATTACCTGCCAAAGCAGAAGCGTTAAATGTTTTGGTTTCAAAAGTAGATGCAGTACCACTAAACATCGCTGCTCCCACAGGAAAAACAAGTGGGTTTATATTGGCTGATGCCGTCGAATTATACCAGCCTGTCGCCACTGCACTCCCTAATTTTGTCCAAGAAGTCCCTTTGTTAGTCGTATATTCTACGATAAACCCATCAAACGTTGCTTCCGTTTTGAATTTCGTTTTGAACTGTACCGTATAAGTGCCTGTAGCCGAAAAGTTGTAATTCGGTGTGTAAAGATGACACTCGCTATTATCAGGATATTGTGCCGCAGTAAGTCCTGTTACGTAAGCGTTTGCGCCACCAGCAGTACCATTCTTGCCTGCCACTGTAGAATTGCCACGCTCAAAGTTGATACCTGCCACATTCACGCCCATAAAATGCCCATTATTAGCCTCAAAATTTCCGCCATCAGTAGGCAAGTAGTCCAAAGAAAGGGTAGGCAAGATGCTAATAGTTTTGGTAGCTACATTGTTGGGAAGACCATTGATAGTAAGCGTAACCGTTTTCGCCCCTATCGTGCTGTAGGTTACAGTGTGCGGACCTGCTGTAGTCGCGGTAGCAGGCGAGGCACCTACTCCAAAATTCCAACTCCAAGTCGTAGCCCCTGTAGAGGTATTGGTGAAAGTAACAGAGGCAGGCAAGTAGGTAGTATTGGCTGAAGCCGTAAACTTAACCACAACAAGAGTGCCTACATTTTGCCCATTCAAAGTCGTAACCCCTGAATTAGAAGGGTCTAACCAATCCGATAACCGTGTAGCAGGCGAGCCGTCGCCAGTCCACGAAACACTCACTTTGCCATACCAATCGGGTGCAGTAGGCGCATTGCAAAACGAGCTACCTCCAAGTAACTGTCCCACAATATGCCCCGCATTGCTGAACAAAGGCGAACCCGAAGAACCACCTTCGGTAATGCCATTGTTCCAAGAAGCATTCAAAAACTTGCCATTCGCAGACGGTACACCATTGATAGTTACACTTGTAAGCGGGTCTATATCATTGCAAAACTTTTTCACATCGCCTGACGGGTGATGAATACTCATCCCTCCATTCGGAAGCGTAGCCGTTTTGTCCCAACCATTAAAATACGCATTGTAGCTTAAAGGCACAGCTTGATTTAGTTCCAACAAGTAAAAATCAGAGCTTTCCTCACTCGACACCAAACTTGCTCCTGTCATGCTTTGCGCAGTAGGATTGGTAGGATTGCTACAATTTGCCGTTGCTATTTCATAATTAAAATCAAACACCCATTGGTTTAAGTTTGCCGTAGTAACCCCCTCCGCGCAGTGATTAGCCGTAAGCAAATAAGGCTTATTGTTCATAGCAGTATTGTTGATAAGCGAGCCAGAACAATAGCCAGAGCCTGTAGGATCCACTACCAAAATACGCACAACGCCCCGTTTCTCATCTTGCCAATCATTCATAATAGGAGAGCAGTTCACATTGATAGTACAAACGTCCGCCTCTCCAAAATCTGTAGGACTGCCGCCTCTTTTTACGCTTTTCTTCTCCAAATAAGGGTTCTTATAAGCTTGGTCAATACGATTCAAGCTCAATACAATTTTGCCTTTTGCTGAAGCAGGCTCATAATATTCCATGATAACCTCGCGTCCTCGTAGCAACGTAGTAGCAAATACGCCTGATGCATGATTATTTTCGGAAGTAAACGAACCTAAAACCATTTCATGGTCTGCCGTATAAATAAACAGCTTGCCTCCCATAGGCAAGTTAAATTTATCGAACAGTAAACGCATACCCGTAACTTCTGCCGTTTGTACTTTCAACGACACGCGCCACAAGCGGTCGCCCGTAGGCAAGTTCTGCCAAAGACCTGCATTTTCAGGTGTAATATCCACCAAAGTTGCCGCTGCAAAACGATTACCACCTTTGGCATCTTCTGCGCGCACACGCGCCATATCCAAAGTCGGAATAAGAAAAGAATTGAGCGTAACTTCTGAAAGGGCTGAATTTTTGAACGTACTACCAAAACTGGTTGGTGTTCCGCCATAGCTGATTTGTGCTTTCAAGGTATTTGCACCAAGCAAACAGCCCATGAGAAGCAAGTAATGTAATATTTTCATGTGGATAAGGGGATGATGTATAACTAAAAAATATATGCAAATATCCAAAAAATAACCCTTAATACCAAATTTATCCGTTTGTGAAGTTATTTTTTTGAACGTTATTAGTTACACAGCTTGTGCTACATATATGGCAATTTATGCTTACCTCTGCCTACTTGCCTTGCTATAAAAATAAGCACCATTACTTGTCGAAACAAGTAATGGTGCTTTATTATGTATGCTTCTTTTGCTCTACACACGGCTACAAAAAATGATTAGGTGGCGCAGCACCAAAGTACTTAATCTTCACATTTTTGTCTTGGCTGGTAGGCAAGTTGTTCAAAGTAGTTTCAAAGGTGCTTACCTGCCCTTTAGGTATCAGTAGCGCAATATTCAGAAATAGCGTATCATGGCTTGTTTCTTGTGGCAATACAGCCACCGTTATTTTGGAGAAGGCTTGAAGATAGAGATTTTGGATATACACTTTGTGTTGCGCAAGCGCATTGGCAACCATTTGACCAACTTCTATCAAATTATTTTGGGTATTTGGTATCATACCACTGCTTATTTTGTTTCTAAATTCAGCTACAGCGGGTGTTCTTTGCAAAATTTCCGCATAAACTGGGGTCATATCGTTCCAAAAGCCCTTAATCACCACCTCCGTCTTATCTTCAAAATACAAAAGAGAGGCTTGAAATTCGCTTGCTTTTTCGGCTAAGAGCGTTTTCATCTGTTCAAGTGTTTGAACTGTACCGAATTTCATAGGCAAGATATTGGCTTGCGCATACAGCGTTTCTACTGTCTGTTGATGCTTCAATAAATTTTGGCGAATACTCGGCACAGGCAAGAACTCGGCTTCAGGGTACAGCGAATATAGCACATTTATACCCGCTATATTTTGTATCAATAAGGGTTGCGCATACAGCCCTTGCAAATCTGTAGGCAAAGTGATGCTATGATTAGTAATGGCGTATAAGTAATATTGAGTAGTCATAATTGAAATGTATGTTTTTAATTTTGAGGGCATTAGGCAGGCAAGTTGTTAAATTCGCACCCCCAACACAAGCACATCGTCCAAGTGTTTAGTTTCGTGGCGTAGCCAAAAGCGCATCACTTTGCTTAATATCATCTTTTGTACTCTCATCTCTTTGAGGCTGATTTCGTGTAGTAAATGCCTAAATCGTTGGCTCATGAATCGGCGGCTATCTGGTCCGCCACACATATCTTGGTAGCCATCTGAATATATATAAAAAGTATCGCCTTCTTTTACATGAAAGACATGTTTTGTAAACTCCCTTTTCTCTTCTCGTTGATAGCCTCCTACAGCGAATCTATCCGCTTTCACTTTTATAAATTCATTATTTTTAATTAAAATAAGTGAATTATTGGCACCCGCGTACTCTAATATTTTATGTTTCAAATCAATAATCACGAGCGCAATGTCCATACCATCCATGTTCTTCGTTTCGTGTTGGCGTAGCAAGGTACGCGTATTTTCATGGAGTAGATTTATGATTTGGTCAGCATTATCAACACCTTGTACATTCACAATATAATGCAAAGACTCAATAGCCAAAATACTCATGAACGCACCTGGTATGCCATGCCCTGTACAATCAGCTGCTACTACAATCACTTTGTTTTTCACCTGTGTAAACCAATAAAAATCGCCCGAAACAATACTGGTAGGCTCAAAGAGTATAAAATAGTCTTGAAACCAATCTTTCAATAATGCAGGAGCGGGCAGCATAGCATCTTGTATGCGTTTGGCATAGTTGATACTGTCCGTTATATTTTCATAAGCCCGATTGATAAGCGTAGATGTCCTTTCTAATATTTTGTTTTTGTCAGATATTTCTTTTTCGCTTGCTTCCAACTGTAAGATGATATCGGCCATATATTGTTGTTGCATCTCTACTTCAGATTGTTTGAATTCGAGTTCCTCGACCGTCTTTTCTGCTATTCTTTTGCTTACTTCTAATTCCTCTATCAATGCTTCAAAATTCTTTTTCCCCTCTTCCAATAAATCTTGATTTACCACCAATTCTTCTACTATGGTTTCGAGGTATATTTTTTGGGTGTTCATTTCATATTCTGTATCTTCTTTGATTTTAAGCTCTTTTTCAAGAATTTTATTTTGTTTTCTCAATTCTATTAATTCATCTTGTAGAGTATCATAAGCTTCTTTCCAAGAAAGTTCATGGCTTTCTTGGGTAGGCAAGTTGGGTATAGGAGTGGGTTCATGCAAAATATCCATGCTTACTAATGATTTACAAATCTAAAAATAAAACAATTCTATGCTATATTTGTTTTTTTTAATAAAAAGTATGTTATCCAAATTAATATCTTCAGTACAACTTAATATGAATCTTGAGCAAGCATCGCCTATCAAGATTTCTACCCCTCTTTCTTTCATGCAAACCGAGCTACATGGCGAAACCATGCAGATGCAAAGCTGGGCATGGCAGAGTGAAAGAATCGCTTTCGCACGTCTTACGCATTTGCACAGTCCACAGCGTGTGCAGTTATTCAACTTTACAATTTATCCTCATACTACTTATTTGGGAGCTATGTTTGCTTCCGACTGGGTCGTATTGAATGGCAAATTGCGGATAGGTGTCATGGACGCGATGCCTTTTTTTGATACGCCTGCCTATGCTACTCATTGGATTCAGCCTTTTGAGCCATTACATCAAACGAGCCTTGCTATAGCCCCTGTGTATGTACGTACAGATGATTGGAGTTATCAATACCTCAGCCCAAATGCATGTATGGCAAGCCAAATAACCGACTTAACTCCATTGATGCTACTTTGGGAACAGTACCTACAACAATACCTTGCCTGCCTGCATACCGCGCCGAAAGCTACAGTAGGCGAGCAGGAAAGGCAACAAATGTGGCAGGCGCATTACAATCAAACCCATGTGGAAGTAGAGCTAAAGCGTAATCCCTTGTTGCACTATTTTGGGCGAGAATTGGGCGAAGCATACCTAAAAGAATTCTTGTTCTCAAACAGCTTTTAGCCATTCAATACCTACCATTTCCTCATCAAAGAAGGCTATTTCAACATTATGATTCCACAAATAGGCAGTCATAATGCGAATAGCCACCTTGTTGAAGATGTCATGCGCAATTACCACCGCTATCTTATCTACCCCTTTTGGTAGTAAGCTAACCGCTTTGGGAAACCATTCTTGTACTGTCCACTGCTGGTCTTCTGCACTGATATATTTGCCTTTCTCATAATCAAACAACCACAAAGGGTAAGGATACTCATGCAACAAGTTTAGAAACTCATGATGCCCTGCGCGATAGGCTTCGCTTGAAAGCGCGCCGTGCCATTCGATAAAGGCTATATTATCTTGTACGCCAATGTTCATCTCATTGAGGTATTGTTTTGCAAATATTTGGTCTTCCATAAATAACAGAAACGTTTTTAGGCAATAGCAACTAATTCTTCATTCATTTCTTCAGGCTTCATCAGCCATTCTCTCGCTTCCTCTTCCTCACTGAAGTAAGCAAGTTCAGCCTCAGCAAATTGGGCTATACGGCTCATTATCACACGTGTAGCTATTTTATTAAAGATGTCTTTCGAGAGTATAACGGCTATGCGTTTGGGTAGGCAAGTTGTGTGTGCTTCCAACTGCTCATACCAATCAATAAGTGTCCAGCTTTGGTCTTTAATATCTATTACCTTACCTTCTGTACAGTCAAAAAGCCAATAGTTAAGAGGCGTTTCTTCTGTAGCGGCTAGTACAAGCATCTCTAAAAATTGCTCGTATGTTTGCCTATAGGTAGGGCTTTTAGCCAGTCCAAGCCACTTAATAGTGGCTGTGCCTTGGTCTTGATAAATATGCACACAAGCGTCTTCAAAAAAAAGATTCATATTGAATAGGGGGCTTGTATTTAGTTAATAGCGATAAGGGCATCACGCAACTGGAGTGCCATTTGAATTTCGTAATTTTTCCAAGACTCTGCAGAGCCCTCTACGTTTTTCTTCCACGCAGCAAACGATTTGCGTGGCGAAATACGCATCGTCTTCTCATCTATGTTTACTGCTTGGTCAGGATTGCCGCCCCAAGTAGCATTTACGATTTTTTCAGGTCTAAACCATAACACATATTCGTTTTTAACTTTCGAAATAGGTATGGCTATCACACCACTTGCAGCAGCTTTTACACGCTCTGCACCATTTAAGATACTGGACAAACGATTCGTTACCAACATACCCAACGCGTCTTTTTGGTACAAGACATTGTGTGATGGATGGCTAATCAAGTCAATAAGCGACTGCACCTCTTGTTCGGTAGGTGTATAACCAAAAAGATGTAGCTTGTCTTGCTTATAAACCGCCACCCCATCTGCATTGACCATGCCCAGCAAATCTATTTTAGCGTTTTGTACATTGCTTTGCAATAACGCTGTAGCACTTTCTTGAAACGGCTGTAGCTCGGCTATGTGCAGTTCATCATTATCCAATTGCTCAAGAACTGCCACAAACATCTCAACCATTTGTTCGCAAACCAGTCTATTCACATACGCGGCAAACCTACCCGAATAATGATGGCAAGCGAACATTCCATAAAATTGCCCATCTTTGATTACATTAAACGACATCGAGGAGTTGATACCCAAATTACTCATGTATTCTATATGCGTGGGGGCAACTGCTCGCAGAATAGTTTGCGCTAAATTTGTACCTTTCTTAGTAATAGGGTTTATTTCAGGAAATAAATGCACTTGTTGCTCATGTAAGTCAGGTAAATATCTGCTTTTGGCACTCAAGTACAATTCACGTACACGTTTCGGAATATCTGAAG
>JAYTNK010000051.1:0-6150 GCA_043748375.1 Cytophagales bacterium | reverse complement strand
ATAAAAACAAGCAAGCTATTCACTATTATGAAAAATTAATTACCTATTCTCCGCATGATACTAATATACTCATCAATTTAGGCTATTGTTATGGCAAATTAAATAACAGCGAAAAATCTTTAGAATATTCTCTTAAGGCAAACAAAATTAACCCTACTGATCATACCGCTATGCTCAATATCGGCTTTCGATATTGGGTAACACAAGACTTGCCTCTTGCGCGTTTATACACAGAGAAAACCTTGCAAATCTATAAACAATATGATTTAGCACTTATGAACTTAGGACACATTTGCTGGTGCGAGGGTAATAAGCAGGAAGCCATCAAATGCTATAAAAATTCAAGAAGCGTACTTAAGAATGATAAGGAATTTTCAGAACTTATGATAGACGATGCACAACACATGGGCGCGTATGGCATCACAGAAACTGAATTTAGAGAGGTTTTGCAAAGTGCGCTACAGAAATAACTATCTTGCCTACCCATTTAAATACTAGACTTCCTGCGAAAGTACTTTTTCCTCTCTCAAAATGGAGAGAGGGCAGGGTGTGAGGCTTCTAAAAAACACTTTCGCAAGAAGTCTACTGAATCGGAAATTATTATAATTTGATAACAACCAAATATTTTTTAAATTTGCATATTTTTTACAAAAGATGAAAACAGCCTTGATTACAGGCGGAGCAGGTGGTTTAGGCTTCGAGTTTGCCTCCCTTGCCGCGCAAGACGGATATCAAATTATATTAGTTGATGCACAAGCTGAAGCCTTAGAGAAGGCGCGTATCCGTTTGGAAACAAACTATGCCGCAAAAATACATACGATTTGTCAAAACCTCGCCCTTCCAAATGCCGCACAAAATTTATACAACGAACTAAAAGTAGAACGCTTTGAAGTTGATATGTTGATAAACAATGTGGGAATTGGTGATTTTGGCTATTTTTGGGAAACGGATTGGGATAAACAAACCGTTCTACTGCAACTGAATGTACACTTGCCTACCCAACTCACACGCCTGCTCTTGCCTGCCATGATAGCGCGTGGGGCAGGCAAGATACTTAATGTGGCTTCCATGGCTGCGTTTCAGCCCTGCCCGCTTATGGCAACTTATTACGCATCAAAGGCTTACTTGTTGTCGCTTTCAGAAGCCTTAGCCAACGAACTTAAAGGGACAGGCGTTTCTATTACAGTCTTCTGCCCTGGCCCTATTCCTACTGGTTTTCAAGATGCTGTGGCAAAGCGAAACCAAACCATGAAAATAACCATGTTTCATGATACCCCTGCAAGTGCCGCAAAAACAGCGTATCTTGGTATGCTCAATGGCAAAATTATTGTGGTCAATACTTGGTTAAACTGGATACTCGCTATCATGCCACGTTTTCTGCCGCGAACTCTCATAACTAGCCTAACGCGCAAAATGCAAGAAAGCAATCGAAAAACGATTACCCAGCATGAAAATGTAAAGGCAAAGTAAGCCAACTCGAAAAAAAACAAGAATAATCAAATAAAATGTAATAAATTTCAAAAAAACGCTAAATTTGCACACTCAAAAAACAATGCCCTCATTCTTTATGGCAAATATAGGAAAAATCACTCAAATAATCGGACCTGTGGTGGACGTGAGCTTTACCGCTGAAGGCACAAACCTACCCAATATCTATAACGCATTGGAAGTTGTGAAAGCCAACGGACAAAAAGTTATCCTCGAATGCCAACAACACCTCGGCGAAGACCGCATACGTACCATCGCGATGGACGGTACTGAAGGTTTACAACGTGGCATGGACGTATTGGATTTAGGGCGTACTATTTCTATGCCTACAGGCGAGATGATTAAAGGTCGCTTGTTCAATGTGGTAGGCGAGCCGATAGACGGTATCCCCTTCGATGCCTCCAAAGCTAAAGTAACTTCTATTCATAAACCCGCCCCTACATTCGACAACCTCTCCACTACAGAAGAAGTACTACTCACAGGTATCAAAGTAATTGATTTGCTTGAACCCTACTTGAAAGGCGGAAAAATAGGCTTGTTTGGCGGAGCAGGTGTAGGCAAGACCGTACTTATCCAAGAACTTATCAATAATATCGCAAAAGCATACGATGGAATTTCTGTATTTGCAGGAGTAGGAGAGCGTACGCGTGAAGGCAATGACTTATTGCGCGAGATGATTGAAGCCAATATCATCAGATATGGAGAAGCATTCAAGCACTCTATGGAAGAAGGTGGCTGGGACTTAAGCAAAGTAGATTTGAACGAAATGACGAAGTCGCAAGCGACCTTCATCTTTGGTCAAATGAACGAACCCCCTGGTGCAAGAGCACGAGTAGCACTTTCAGGACTTAGCATTGCAGAATATTTCCGTGATGGCGATGGCGAAGGACAAGGTAAAGATATTCTTTTCTTTATTGATAATATATTCCGTTTTACGCAAGCAGGCTCCGAAGTATCTGCATTGCTTGGGCGTATGCCTTCAGCGGTGGGTTATCAGCCTACACTTGCTACCGAAATGGGCGTGATGCAAGAACGTATTACCTCTACCAAGCGTGGTTCTATCACTTCTGTACAAGCCGTTTATGTACCTGCTGATGATTTAACTGACCCCGCTCCTGCAACCACGTTCTCTCACTTAGACGCGACTACAGTACTTTCTCGTAAGTTGTCAGCATTGGGTATTTATCCTGCTGTGGATCCTTTGGATTCTACTTCGCGTATTCTTACGCCTTCTATTGTAGGGCTTGAGCATTATACGATTGCACAACGCGTAAAAGAAACTTTGCAACGTTACAATGAATTGCAAGATATTATTGCCATTCTTGGTCTTGATGAGCTTTCTGAAGATGACCGCAAAACAGTAGATAGAGCGCGCCGTATTCAACGATTCCTCTCACAACCATTCCACGTAGCAGAGCAATTCACAGGTACAAAAGGTGTGCTTGTTGATGTAAAAGACACTATTAGAGGCTTCAAAATGTTACTTGAAGATGACGAATTGTTGAAACTTCCTGAGCCAGCATTCAACCTTGTAGGCACTATAGAAGATGCCATTGAAAAAGCTGACCGCTTGAAAAAAGAAGCTGCAAATAGATAAAACAAAGCCCTCTGGGGCTTTTAAACCTCTCAAAAAATGCAAATCAAAGTCATCACTCCCGATAAACACATATACGAAGGTGAGATTTCGCAAGCGAAATTCCCTGGTACTACAGGCGGTTTCGAAGTCCTTAAAGGACACGCACCACTTATCAGTACATTGGGCAAAGGCGATATCACTATCAATACTACCAAAGACGGCAGAAAAGTATTTCATGTCGATGGAGGTGTGGTAGAAATCTTAAAAGACAATATCGTTGTATTGGTAGAGAGTATTACTGTGTAACTCTTTTATTTCTTACCTATGAACAAAGCAACTTGCCTACGTAGGCAAGTTGCTTTTATTTTGCAGGGCATTGAACGGTTTAGCGGTCATTTTTGTAATTATTGACAACTAAATTATTATTAAAATAGACACATACAAACGTCCAATAGCTGAAGGCATGACTGAGTGATATTTATTTTAAACCTACATTAGACTTCTTGCGAAAACCTTTCATAAGAAGTCCAGTATCAAATAGCACGCATAAAAGACAATCATTTTAACCTCCCTATTGATTTGAGTATATTTACTTTTTCTATAGCAAATTTTGTAGACTCCGCAAAAAACTATATATTTGCATTTCAAAAATCGCAAATTCCTCTATAAAATTATATCAGTAAAGCAAATACTTTATAGTGGCTTTTAGCGTTTAATTGTTAAACATTCATGAATTACGCTTCAAAAAACTAACCCTCCAAAAATATGTTCAAAAAAATCACGCTTCTTTGCCTTATATTGTGCCTAACAATCAACGCACAAGCCCAATCCCGTTTCCGTTTCGGTTTTCGTTTAAGTCCACTCATCTCTATAGCGAGCCTACAAGATAAGGACAACAGTAGCATCACAGGTATAGATAAAAGTGGTGGACTCCGCGTTTCAACAGGCTTAATGACTACTTACGGCTTCTCTGAAAAGGTAGGTATTTATACAGGCATCATGTTTGCTTTTAAGAATTTCAAATCGAATCTGAGCTATACACCTACAAAAACAGGGGCAACTTCTGATGCTCGCCTTATTACCCACAATGCGGGTTTGAATTATTTAGAAATTCCCGTAGCCCTTCACCTCATGTCAAACGAAATTACTACAGGTATGAAAATACGCGGCTTATTGGGCATATCTGCTAATTTCTTGATGGGTGCAAATACCACGCGCAACGAGTACATTATCAATATCATGAATGATGACTCCAAAAGTATTAAAGATTTAAGAACTAATGCAGACCTTATACAAACTGCAACAGATGTTACCGCCCCTACCACACTGATAAGCTCAAAAACTAAAAGTGGCGTGCAAGGTTATAATATTTTTGTACCTGATATTATTGCGGGCATAGGCATCGATTGGACTATAGAAGGCGTTGGTTCATTTGACGGTGGTATCAGTTACCATCAAGCACTTGGTAATATCAGCAAATACGCACTTCGTGGCAATGATAAAGCAAACGTAAGCTATTTATCGTTTGATTTAGGCTATTATTTTTAATCTTACAATAAAGTGTTAAACTTATATTTTCTCATCACTCCTTTCGAATTCTTATGAAAAAATCCATCGCAATCCTATCTTTGGTAGTCCTTTTAGGCGCGTCTGCTTGCGGTCGTCGCTATACTTGCCCTACCTACCTCAAAAATGCAGACGAGAACCAAAAAATGCGTGTGCAAACAACACCTACTCACGTTGAAAAAACGCGCAATTAGTCAAGTTGGGCTTTTTGAATAGTTTTATTCGAAAAGTCTTTCTTATAACTTTGTCATTAGTCGAAAAAAGCAAATTTTATTTGCATATCTCAAAAATATGCTTTATTTTTGCATTGCTAAATAGTTAATAGTTTGTGTGTAATCGGAAACTTCGTGGATATTATCTACGAGGTTTTTTATGTAACTGATTATCAACTTATTAGCTTTGCAAATGCCCACATTAAGCAGTGATTTAACATTGCTTGCTTCCCTATTTGATTTGGAGCAAGTGGCTTACGAAAGTCCAAACGCACAAAGCGTAAGGCAATATTATAAATGGACGAACTGGTTTTATCGACAGTTCCATTCTAAAGAGGGAGCAATGCACTTCCCTTTATATTTACCTGCAGGTGCGACAAACCATGCAGAAGGGTTGGCGGAACAAGCACGTTTTGTAGCTACTTACTTAACCCCCGAAAAAGCGCAAAATGTAACTGAAATAGGCTGCGGGTCTGGCTATAACTTGCGAAATTTAGCGAGGTTGTATCCTGAAGTATCCTATCAAGGCATTGATGTTACTCCGCTACATATATGGCAGGCAAGTGCTTATACACGTAAAGCGCACTTACGAAATATAACATTCCAACAAGGTGCTTTTTCGCGCTTGCCTGTAGCGCAGGCAAGTCAGGATATTGTCTTTGCGGTAGAAAGTTTTTGTTATACGCAAAACATAAAGCATGACCTTGCTGAAGTAGCCCGTATATTGAAGCAGGGAGGCAAGTTCATTGTATATGATGTATTTCTGCAACCCGATTTTGACCTCGCCTCGCCTGCCCTACAGTTGGCTTCGCGCCTGACGGCTGTTGGTTTTGCCGTAGCTGATTGGAATAGACTGAGCGACTTGCAACAATATGCAAAAGAGGTAGGATTGCACATGGAAGTATGTGAGGACTTGCATACCACACTACGTCCCAACCTGCTTCGTTTTCAGCAAGATACAAGGCGTTTATTCGAAAAAACAAAGCTATTGCGTCTATTATCGCAATGGCATATCTTGCCTGCCTCATGGCTAAAACACGCCATGACAGGACTACTCGCACCCTATACCATGCACGAACAAGTACAAGGATACTATAAAATTGTTTTAACAAAATTGGATAAATAAAAAAGGGTGTCTGACAATTTTTGTGGGGGAAAAAGTAGGGGCATCCCTTGTGGTTGCCCTTGCTACTCTAACACATTTTGTGCTATAAACACGCTAAAAATTAGGCAAAATAAAGATTTTACCTTACAAAAAGGGCAACCACAAGGGATTGCCCCTACTCAAAAAATATCTCCACAAAAATT